>NZ_JACADT010000083.1:0-11548 GCF_013421635.1 Streptomyces sp. UH6
TTTGTAATGAGCCGGCGACCACCGAGAGCGACACTCCCGCCCCCCGGCGGGCGTCACCCTGCGCTTCGCCCGGGTGCTGCGCTACCGCGAGGACAAGCCCGCCGCCGAGGCGGACACCGTGCGGACCCTGCTCGACGCGCATCCGGCGGTCACGCCGTGAGCGGCCGCCGCAGCGCCGGCCTGCTGCTGCACCGCCGTGGCGCGGACGGCGGCGTCGAGGTGCTGCTCGGCCACATGGGCGGCCCGTTCTTCGCCCGGCGCGGGGCAGGCGCGTGGACGATCCCCAAGGGCGAGTACGACGGGGACGAGGAACCGTGGGCGGCGGCGCTGCGCGAGTTCCGTGAGGAGCTGGGGCTGGAGCCGCCGGACGGGCCCGTCGTGCCGCTCGGCGAGGTCCGCCAGGCCGGCGGCAAGACGGTCACCGCGTGGGCCCTCGAGGCGGACCTCGACCCCGCCGCGGCCGTTCCGGGGACCTTCGAGATGGAGTGGCCCCGCGGGTCGGGGCGCGTCCAGGTCTTCCCCGAGCTGGACCGCGTGGCCTGGCTGCCCCTCGGCCGGGCCGCCGAGGTGATCGTGAAGGCACAGGCCGAGTTTCTCCGCCGCCTCGCTGAGCACTCGGCCTCCGGCGCACCACACGCGGGCGAACCGCGGGACGAGTGAGGAGTTGGTCGGGCATGCCCATCGCCACCGTGAACCCGGCGACCGGTGAGACGGTCCGGACGTTCGAGGCCATCGGCGCACAGGAGGTGGAGCGCAGGCTCGCGGCCGCCGACACGGCGTTCCGGTCCTACCGGACCACCCCGTTCGCGGAACGCTCCCGGCTGCTGCACCGGGCCGCCGACCTGCTGGAGCGGGAGAGCGACGAGGTCGCCCGTACCCTCACCACCGAGATGGGCAAGCCGCTGCGGCAGGCCCGCGCGGAGGCCGCCAAGTGCGTCAAGGCGATGCGCTGGTACGCCGACCGCGCCGAGGCCCTGCTCGCCGACGAGCATCCCGACCCGGCCGACGTGGCGGACTCCGGGGGGTCCCGGGCCGTGGTGCGCTACCGGCCCATGGGCCCGGTGCTGGCGGTCATGCCGTGGAACTTCCCGCTCTGGCAGGTGGTCCGGTTCGCCGCGCCCGCCCTGATGGCCGGCAACGTGGGACTGCTCAAGCACGCCTCGAACGTGCCGCAGACCGCGCTGTACCTGGACGGCCTGTTCCGGCGCGCGGGCTTCCCGGAGGGCTGTTTCCAGACCCTGCTGATCGGCTCGGCCGACGTGGAGAAGGTCGTGCGGGACCCGCGGGTGCGGGCCGCCACCCTGACCGGCAGCGAGCCCGCCGGGCGCGCGGTGGCAGCCGCCGCCGGCGACGAGATTAAGCACACCGTGCTGGAGCTGGGCGGCAGCGACCCGTTCGTGGTGATGCCCTCCGCCGACCTCGACCGGGCCGCCGAGGTCGCCGTCACCGCGCGCAACCAGAACGCCGGGCAGTCGTGCATCGCCGCCAAGCGGTTCATCGTGCACGCGGACGTCCACGACGCCTTCGCCGAGCGGTTCGTCGCCGGCGTCCGCGCGCTGCGGACCGGCGACCCGATGGACGAGTCCACCGACGTCGGCCCGCTCTCCTCGGAGAAGGGCCGCGCCGACCTGGAGGAACTGGTCGACGACGCGGTGGCGCGGGGCGCGCGGGTCCTGTGCGGGGGCCGCCGCCCCGAGGGGCCGGGCTGGTTCTACGAGCCCACGGTGCTGGCCGACATCACCGGCGCGATGCGCGTCCACCAGGAGGAGACCTTCGGCCCGGTGGCCACCCTGTACCGTGCCGACGATCTGGACGAGGCGTTGGCGATCGCCAACGACACGTCGTTCGGGCTGAGTTCCAACGTCTGGACGCGCGACGAGGAGGAGGTCGAGCGGTTCGCCCGCGACCTGGAGGCGGGCGGCGTGTACGTCAACGGCATGACCGCCTCCCACCCCGCGTTCCCGTTCGGCGGAGTGAAGCGCTCCGGCTACGGACGGGAGCTTTCCGGCCACGGGATCCGGGAGTTCTGCAACATCACCACCGTTTGGCACGGAGCGTGACCCTTACGGGTCTACCATCCCCTTTGTGAACCGCGAAGTGACTCTCCCCCTGATCGTCGACAGCGGCGGCACGTTGCAGGTGGCGGCCGCCGATGTCAGCAAGTTGCTGCGGGCGGTCGGCGGGCGGTGGCTGCGGCTGGTCGAGGACGGCCGCGACGACCTGGACGAGGACACGGTGGCGGCGCTGACCATCGAACTCGCCAAGCTGGCCGACCGGATCGACGTGGCCTGCATCGCCCACAGCAGCGAACGCCCCTGACCGCCCCTCACCTCCCGTCGAGCAGCGCGTCCCAGAACCCGGCCTCGTAGGACCGCAGCAGGCGGCCGTGCGTCCGCACGGCCGCCTCGTCGATCCGGCCGGCGTCGGACCATTCCTGCACGGCGGCCAGCACCGTCCCCTCGTGCTCCGGTGACGGCCCGGCGAACAGGTCGAAGAACCCGCAGGCCGTGTCGTCCATCCCGTAGTGCTCCCGCAGGCCCTTCGCGATCCGGCCGCAATAGCCGCCCCATGCCGAGAAGTTGGCGGCCAGGGCGAGCACCGTGCCGGCCGGGGCGGCGTTCAGCGCCAGCCAGGCGACGAAGGCGGGGTAGGCCTGGCAGCCGGGGCGCGGCTCGTACCCCTGCCCGCCGTCGCCTCCGCCGCGCGCCTCCCGGGGGCTGTCGGTGAGCTGCTCGACCGCCCGCACGAAGTGGTCCAGCCGCTCGGCCGCCATCTCCTCACCGCGCGCGAGCTCCGCGTAGTACGCCGCGCACCGGGGCATTCCCGCGGCCCGTTCCGCGAGCCGGAGGAAGGCGCGCCGGTCGGCCGCGACCACCGCCCGTTCCTCGAGTGCCAGCGCCAGGAGCAGCCCGGGGCCGGCCTCGCCCCGCTCGACCAGGGGCACCGTCCGGTTGGCCCCGGGGTCCGGGGCGAACCCGGCCCTGGCGCGTTCCAGCAGGTCGCGGGCGTCCGTCGGCCCCATCGCGCTCTCCCGTCCTCGGTCCTGACGTCACCTTTCCCCGGTTGGACCACTCCCGCGCGATATCCGCGCCCCGCCGGGTGAGGCTGAGTGGTGCACCGACACATCACACGAAAGCAGGTGCGCCCACATGGCCACGTTGTGCAAACCCGCGGTGTCCGTGCCCGAGCACGTGATCACCATGGAGGAGACTCTCGAACTGGCGCGGTCCCGCCACCACGACCACCCCCAACTCCCCCTCGCCCTGCGGCTGATCGAGAACACCGGGGTCCGCACCCGGCGCATCGTGCAGCCCATCGAGGAGACCTTGAAGCACCCGGGCTTCGAGGACCGCAACAAGATCTACGAAGCGGAGGCCAAGGCCCGTGTCCCGGCCGTGGTGCGGGAGGCCCTGGACCACGCCGAGGTCCGGCCGAGCGACATCGACGTCATCATCTACGTCTCCTGCACGGGCTTCATGATGCCCTCGATGACCGCCTGGCTGATCAACGAGATGGGCTTCCCGTCCACGACGCGGCAGATACCGATCGCGCAGCTCGGCTGTGCGGCCGGCGGAGCCGCCGTGAACCGGGCACACGACTTCTGCACCGCCTACCCGGAGGCCAACGCGCTCATCGTGGCGTGCGAGTTCTGCTCGCTCTGCTACCAGCCCACCGACCTCGGCGTCGGCTCGCTGCTCTCCAACGGCCTGTTCGGCGACGGCATCGCCGCCGCCGTGGTCCGCGGCCAGGGCGGCACCGGCATGCGGCTGGAGCGCAACAGCTCCTACCTGATCCCCGAGACCACGGACTGGATCTCGTACGACGTCCGCGCGACCGGGTTCCACTTCCTGCTGGACAAGCGGGTGCCGGGCACCATGGAACCGCTGGCCCCCGCCCTCCACGACCTGGCCCGCGCCCACGCGTGGAACGCCTCCGAGCTGGACTTCTACATCATCCACGCCGGCGGCCCGCGCATCCTCGACGACCTGACGAAATACCTGCGCGTCGAACCGCACGCCTTCCGCTTCAGCCGTGCGACGCTGACCGAGTACGGGAACATCGCCAGCGCCGTCGTGCTCGACGCCCTGCGCCGCCTGTTCGAGGAGGGCGGCGTGGAGGACGGGGCACGCGGCATGCTCGCCGGCTTCGGGCCCGGCATCACCGCCGAGATGTCGGTGGGCACCTGGCAGACCGACAGCGACCGCCTGGCGCGCACGGCGGCCCGAGCGGTGGGTGCGCGGGCGTGAGACGCGGCCACGACACGGCCCGGGACGCGGGCACGAGACGCGGACGGAGACGACACCTGAGATGACCTCCACCACCGACGAGGCCACCGCCTCGTCCTTGCCCCCGGTGAGGAACTGGCCGGCGATCGACCTGCACGGCGCCGACTTCGACCCGGTCCTCGACGAGCTGATGCGCGAGGGCCCGGTCACCCGGATCTCGCTGCCCAACGGCGAGGGCTGGGCCTGGCTGGTCACCCGCTACGACGACGTCCGCGCGGTGACCAACGACCCCCGCTTCAGCCGGGCCGAGGTGATGGGCCGCCCCGTCACCCGGCTGGCCCCGCACTTCATCCCCGGCTCGGACGCGATCGGCTTCCTCGATCCGCCCGACCACACCCGGCTGCGCCGCTCGGTCGCGGCGGCGTTCACCGCGCGGGGTGTGGAACGGGTGCGGGAGCGGTCCCGGCGGATGCTGGACGAGCTGGTGGACGACCTGCTCGCCAAGGGCCCGCCCGCCGACCTCACCGAGGCGGTGCTCAGCCCGTTCCCCATCGCCGTGGTCTGCGAGCTGATGGGCGTCCCGGCGTCGGACCGGGGCCTGATGCACGACTGGACCCAGCGGATCCTCTCCCAGTCGCACGGCGCCGAGGTCAGCGAGAAGGCGCGCGAGGACATGTCGGCCTACTTCGCCCGGCTGGTCGAGGAACGGCGCGGCGCCGACGGCGAGGACGTCACCTCGCTGCTGGGCGCCGCCGTCGGCCGCGACGAGATCACCGTGCGGGAGGCCGTCGGTCTGGCGGTGCTGGTGCAGATCGGCGGCGAGGCGGTCACCAACAACAGCGGGCAGATGTTCTACCTGCTGCTCACCCGCCCCGAGCTGGCCGAACGGCTGCGCGCCGAGCCCGAGGCGCGTCCGAAGGCGGTGGAGGAGCTCCTCCGGTACATCCCGCACCGCAACGCGGTGGGGCTGTCCCGGATCGCCACCGAGGACGTCGAGATCCGCGGGGTGCGGATCCGCGCGGGCGACGTGGTGTACAACTCCTACCTCGCCGCCAACCGGGATCCCGAGGTCTTCCCCGACCCCGACCGGATCGACCTCGACCGCAGCCCCAACCCGCATGTCGCCTTCGGTTTCGGCCCGCACTACTGCGTGGGCGGCATGCTGGCCCGGCTGGAGTCCCAGCTGCTCGTCGACGCCCTGCTGGACCGGGTGCCGGGGCTGCGGCTGGCGGTGCCGGCCGAGGAGGTGCCGTTCCGCAAGGGCGCGCTGATCCGCGGGCCCGAGTCCCTCCCGGTCGCCTGGTGAGCCGCCGATGTCCATGACGGAGGGACTGCTGGTGCCACCGGGCCACGGCCGCACGGTGGCCACGCCCGCCCAGCACGTGACGTTCAAGGTCACCGGGGCGCACTCGCGGACGGCGTCCAGCTTCGAGGTCGTCGTGCCTCCGGGCTTCGACGTGGGAGCGCACGTCCACACCCGCAGCGAGGAGCTGTTCTACGTCCTGGAGGGCGAGCTGGACGTGCTCGCCTTCGAGCCGCGGGTGCGGACGCCGGACGGCTGGCGGCGGTGGGAGTCCAGCTCGGGAAGCCGCGTGGTGCGGGCCACCCCGGGCACGGTCATCGCGGTGCCCCCGGGCTGCCCGCACGCCTTCGCCAACCCGACCGACGCCCCGGCCCGGATGTTCTTCCAGGCCGCGCCGCCGCCGGACCACGAGCGGTACTTCGAGGAACTGCTGGAGATCCTCGCCGGGGGCGGCCCGCCCGACGAGGCGGCGATCGAGGCGCTGCGGGCCCGCTACGACATCCAGCAGCTCACCCCGCTCCGGCACGACGCCTCACCGGAGCGGCTCGTCACCGGTTAGAACCGGGGCGCGGCGCCGCCGACGTGACGTCGGCGGCCTCCCGCGCGCCGGTCACGACGGGGCGGCCGGGTGCACCCGGCCGCCCCGTCCGGCATGTGTTGCGCACGCACCCGTCCGGTGGTGTCCTCGAAGAGGGGACCTGTGCGACGCGGAGGGAGCGCCGTGACGCGGGAACGCGTCGAACGGCCCGGTCCGCGTTCCGAGAACCAGCGAGAACCCGCGAGAAGCAGCGAGAAGCGGAAAGCCGGACCATGCTGTTCTTCTACGACAGGCAGACCCGAGGCGCCGGATCGGGCAGGCTCGACGCCGACGGCGACTTCGTGAACCTCAAGGACTTCCCCGCCGGGCAGTTCGGCTCCTGGACGCACGTCGTGCCCGGTGGGGGACAGCTCTTCTTCTACAACAAGGACACCCGGGCCGCCGGAACGGGCAGGCTCGACGACAGCGGCGACTTCGTCAATCTGAAGGACTTCCCGGCCGGGCAGTTCGGGAGCTGGACGCAGGTCGTGCCCGACGGCAGCCTGGTCTTCTTCTACAGCAAGGACACCCGGGCCGCCGGTACGGGCGCGCTGGACGCCGGAGGCGGCTTCCATCACCTCAAGGACTTCCCGGCGGGCCAGTTCGGGTCGTGGACCCGCATCGTCTTCGCCGGCGGCGACCTGTTCGCCCGCTACTTCTTCTACAGCGGGGACACCCGCGCCGCCGCCACGGGTGAGGTCCGGGACGACGGCGGCTTCGTCAATCTGCGCGACTTCCCCGCGGGGCAGTTCGGGAGCTGGAGCCACATCGTCTTCGACGAGGGATCCTCCCAGCTCTTCTTCTACCGCCAGGACACCCGGGCCGCCGGAACGGGCAGGCTCGACGCCGACGGCGACTTCGTCAACCTCAAGGACTTCCCCGCCGGGCAGTTCGGGAGCTGGACCGCCGTCGCGTCCACCCACCGCCGGCTGTTCTTCTACGACAGGAACACCCGCAGCGCGGCGTCCGGCGAACTCCGCCAGGACGGCGCGTTCCACAACCTGAAGGATTTCCCCGCCGGGCAGTTCGGGGACTGGACCCACATCGGCGCGACCCAGGCCGGCACCCCTTGACGATCGGCGCGGCCCCCTCCCGGCACCCGGGAGGGGGCCGGACCGGCTAGCGGACGTGGACGCCCGAGATGGTGCGGGCGATGACCAGGCGCTGGATCTCGCTGGTGCCCTCGAAGATCGTGTAGATGGCCGCGTCGTCTCCTCGGGCACTTTCTGACGTCGAGGGCTATGGCGTCTGACCAGCTAGAAGCCATACCGCACCCGCGTTCGACGGGATTCGAGGGGCGTTCAACCGGATCCAATCCGGTAGACCATCTCCCAGCCATCTCCCAGAATCCCCCCGCAAAGTCGTCACGCACCCCCGACCCCGGGACACGGGACCAGGGGCGCGCTCGCGCCGACCACCCAGAGGGGGGCGCCCACCATAGGTGGCCGACACGCTTATCACCGAGCCCGTCACTTGCCCCCGGCGACTCGGCCAACACCCTGCAAAACCGCAGTTCACCCGTTCGAGTGAACACACGTTCTATTCTAAGAACACGACTGCCGCCCCTCCCGGCAGTCACGGCCGTAGGGGTGCATGAAGCAGTGAAGCGCTGGATCTACCCGGATAACTCCATGATCGAAAAATGCCTCAATTCTGCTGCTGACTTATGATCTTGATCAGGATTGCGTTGGCCGGGTGCCAGCCGATCAGCCCCAGTGGATCCTCGACGCGCGCCGAGCCGTCGGCGACCGCATCCGGGTCCAGCGGCTGCACCGGAACATGACCCAGGAGTCCCTGGCTCATGCGACCGGGATCGACCGGAGCACCATCCAGCGGATGGAAGCTGGGTCGGAGATGAAACTCAGCCACCTACTGCATGTCGCTCACGCCCTCCGTGTGCACGTCACCGACCTACTGCACGGGTGAGATCCGGACAGCTCATCTGTCTCATTGGACAGAGTGAACCTCAATGCCATGCCCGCGGGAAGGGTGTGGTCATGTCATATGCCCGCTCTCGTTTCATGCCCGGTGCGAACCCTGGACGACTCTGTAACGAGCCCGTCCCATGTCAGCGCCCGCACGTAGGATCAGCGGCATGCCCACCACTCCCCCGCCCACAGGCCCGCCGCGGCCTGCCGCCGCCGTGAACGCGGCGATCCGCGGGCTGCTGGAGCGGACCCGACGCCGGCTGTCGGATGCGGAGCGGCGGGAGTACGAGGCTCTGCTGACCGAGTGGCATCACGCAACCGCCGCCGAACGCCTGCGCGAGAGCATGACGACTGCGGCGTAAGCTCCCGCCGTGGACATCCCCGATGATCTTCTTGAGCTGGAGCGTGCCGCCTGGGCGGAGATCCAGGCCGGCCAGCTCACCCCCAACACCGCAGCGGCCGTCCAGGCCCGCATCACCGAGGTGGCCGCCGAGACGGGAGCCGACCGGTACAAGCTGGAGATGGCCGTGAAGAAGGCCGTGCGGCACCCGGAGAGCTAAGGCTGCAGACAGCAGAGCGCCCTGCCGGATGCATCCGGCAGGGCGCAACTGGCGACGAGGCAAGACGCTTAGGCGGCAGCCCGCGCCTGCCACCGGTCGAAGACGAAGTCGGCCCCCTGAGTGGTGGCGTAGGCCACCTCGTAGAAGACGCGACCGTTCGACTCCATCTTGATCGTGAAGTACCCGTTGGTCTGGTAATGACGACGCGGCATGTTCTGGTTCGCCCCGAGCCGCGAGCGCTGCTTCCGGAAGATGTCCTCCTCGACGAGCCAGTTCGTCATCTTCGTGACAGGCACGTCCAGCATGTCGGCAATGGCCGTCATGCCGATGAGACCCTCCGCGTCGCAGAAGGCGTCCCATTTGCCGGCCTTCGGAGCGAGCACCTTGTTCTCGGCGGCCAGAGCCTTGTTCTGCCGGACCTTGGAGAGGAGTTCGACGAGCGCTTCCTCGTAGTCTTGAGGAAGTGCCGGAGCGACCGCAGCAGCAACCTCAGCATTCCGAGTCTGGATCGCGAAGTACGTCTTCGCCGCGGCGACCTCGGGCTTGCGGCCGTCACCGGCGAGGGCGACGTGGTAGGCGCCGAACCGAGTGAGCCGGTAGTCCGTGACTTGCTGACGCCCCCACCTGCCACCCTGCATCACTTTGGCGGCACCGACAAAGTGATCAAGGGCGTCGAGCCCTGAACCATTCACGGCATCCATCGCTCGCTGGATGACCCCCTCGAACTTCCTCCACTCGTCGTAACCCATGAGCTGCTGGAGATCGCGGGCGGACCAACGCTCCTCGCCTTTGATGTCGTGCAGCATGATCCGGTCGAACGGGCTGGCCCCGCCGCTGGATTCCATGGGAAGTCCTGAGTTACCGTGCGGTTGTGCCATGGAGCTGTTACCTCCTGGTCTTTGCCCTCCGCAGGGACACCACCCCTGCGCGAGGGCACAAATCTTTGGCCTTCGATTCGAAGGCGCTCTGCCGCCAATCAGGTTACGACACGGTATCGACACCGCCGGTCAGCCGCTTCGGCACTGGGTGTCGCCAAGGTGGGCCGGAGCCTTCGATTCCACACGCCACTGAGAGTTTCACGCAGACTCCACATGTCACTGGGTGCCGCCGAATGCCCACTTAAGCGCAGATTTGTGTGATCGATCTCTCTCAGACGGTGAGCGAGTCCGCTCAGATGGTCAGCTCGAAGCTGGCCGTCATCCTCTCGCGCAGCGGACAGCAGTCCGCCCCGCCGGGGTTCCACGCTCGACGGGGCGGGCTCGAGTGCATCACCGCGCCAGCAGACACGGATCGATACCTTCAGGCTACGACCGGCCGCCGACAGCCCGGGGCCGCGTGGACAGGCGGTAGGTGCCGGGCTGGAGGTCGCGCGTGGCCTGGCGGCGCCGCAGCTGCCGCAGGGCGCGCTCGCGGTTCGGGTACGGGCGGTACATGGCGGCCAGCATGGCAGACGATCACTCCTCGTCCGGCCACGTCGTCAACGTCGCGCCCGTCTCCTCGTCGGTCAGGGTGACGCGGGCGCCCGGGGCGCTGCCGTACTCGCCGATCCAGCGCGTGAACTTCCGGCGGGCGGTCGCCTCGTCGGGCCACCAGCCGCTCATCAGCCGGCGGCCGCCCGCGGCCAGCACCAGGTGGAACCGCATCGCCGCCGAAGGTCTCTCCACACTTCCATGGGATCACCTGTTCGAATTCTGGTGCAAACTGGAGGCGTGACCGACCTGCCGCCCGACCTGCCCCGTCTCCGCACCCTGGAGACGTGGCTCGAGCTGTCCCTCGCCGAGGTGCGGCAGGCGATCGCGTGGGCTGAGCGGCGCGAGCAGGAGCAGCAGCGCGGCCGGGAAGAGCGGCCGCCACCAGCGGACTGGCTGCTGGAGTCGGGCATCGGCGACGGGCCCGCGGTGTACGTCCACGTCGGTGGCTGCCACATGGCAGGCAAACGGTGCCGCGGCGTACCCAGGGACGTCGCGCTGAGGGCGCTGGCCGAGGTCGAGGCGTGCCCGCACTGCAGGCCAGACGCCGAGCTGGGCTACCTGGAGGGGTGACGAGCGGGGGGCTTGTTACCCGATGTTGGATGCCCCCTTAGGGTGTCGCAATGGATTGGGGAGACGCACCAGGATGGGCCGCCCTCGCAGTTGCCTTGGGGGCACTGGAGATCAGTAGGCGAGCACGCAAGGACGGCAAGCGCAGCGCGGATGCAGCTGACCGTTCGGCGACGGCCGCAGAGCAGACTCTCGCAGACCAGCGGCGAGAGGCCGCGGAGCGGCGCGCGGCGGAAGAAGAAGCGGCGCGTCCAAAGGCTCAGCTGTTCATCAGCTTCGTGGGTGGCCACCGGTACCGAATCCGCAACCGTGGTGATGCGACCGCAGTCGACGTGACCAACACCAACCCCTGTGGTGCCGTGGACGCATGGCCCGAGAACCTGAACCTCCGGCCTGGCGAGGCGCACGATTTCATGATCGCGGGCGACATGGAGAACCTGGCGCCAGCGCAGATTGCAGTTACGTGGGAAGGGCAAGCCGAGCCGGTGATTCTTCCCGTTCCCTAGCTGCACTGCGGTGTCATAGCGAGGGCCCTCTTCCTAGGAGGCTAACCGTCACCCGAACGGCGGCAGCTGGCCCGGGCCCAGTTCGTCGCGCACCCGCAGGAAACGCACAGGGTGCCGATACCGACCCTCGTCAACCGAGGTGTCCCCGGAATACTCAACGACCAGGTCCGGCTCGACCGGGCGGTGCTCGAGCAGTTCGCGCGACGCCCAGCCCGCGGAGAAGCGGCGGCCGGTCCACGGATGGTCCGGCCCGCCCGGCTGCAGCAGGGCGCCGACGTCCCGGCGCGCCGCCGCGGCAAGCGGCGCGGTGCGGGCCATGAAGCGCAGGCGCCCTGCCGCATCCCAGCGGCCGAGCAGCAGCGTCGACGGCGTGTGGACCGGCCCGGTAACGGATGCGACGACCGCTTCG
>NZ_JACADT010000830.1:0-2540 GCF_013421635.1 Streptomyces sp. UH6
GCTGCGCCCCGACAACCCGGACGCCGCCGTGCGCACGCTCTCCGGCGGCAACCAGCAGAAGGCCGTGCTGGCCCGCTGGCTGCTGCGCGGCTGCCGCGTCCTGCTGCTGGACGAACCCACCCGGGGCGTCGACATCGGCGCCCGGGCCGAGCTCTACGCGGTGATCCGCCGCCTGGCCGACGAGGGACTCGCGGTGCTGTTGGTCTCCAGCGAACTGCCCGAGGTGCTGGGCCTGGCCGACCGCGTCCTGGTGCTCCGGGAGGGCCGGGTGGTGCACACCGCACCCGCGGGCGAACTCGACGAGCACCGGGTCCTCGATCTCGTACTGCACGCCACCGACGCGGCTGCCGAAGGGAGCCAGACATGACGCACCCCGTCTCCCCGCCCGCCACCGGGCCGGAGAAGTCGGCGCCGCCCCCGGAGGGCCGCCGCAGCGCACCACCGGCCGTGCTCGCGCGGCTCGACGTCCGCACGCTGTCGCTGCTGGGGGTGCTCGCCGCGCTGGTCGTGGCAGGCGGCGTCACCCGGCCGGAGGCGTTCCTCGACCTCGACAACCTGCGGCTGGTGCTCACCCAGGCCTCGGTCATCGGCGTGGTGACCGTCGGCATGACCTTCGTGATCACCGCCGGGGGGATCGACCTCTCGGTCGGCGCGATCGTCGCCCTGGCCTCCGTGTGGGCGACCACCGTGGCCACCCAGGAGTTCGGCTTCGCCGGCATCCTGTTCACCTCGGTGGTCGTCGGCCTCGGCTGCGGCCTGGTGAACGGGGCGCTGATCGCCTACGGGGCGATGGTGCCGTTCATCGCCACCCTCGCCATGTTCGCCTCGGCCCGCGGGCTCGCCCTGCTCATCACCGAGGGCCGCACCCAGCGGGTCACCGTGGACGGGGTGCTCGACCTGGGCAGCCGCGACAGCTACGTGCTGGGCGTCCCGCCGCTCGTGCTGGTCTTCGCCGCGGTCACCGTCGTCGGCTGGCTCCTGCTCAACCGGACCACCTTCGGCCGCCGCACGGTGGCCGTCGGCGGCAACGCGGAGGCCGCCCGGCTGGCCGGCATCGACGTCCGCCGCCAGCGCCTCTCCCTGTACCTGCTGTCCGGACTGTGCTGCGGCATCGCCGCGTTCATGCTGGTCGTGCTCTCCGGCTCGGGCCAGAACACCAACGGCAACCTCTACGAACTCGACGCCATCGCCGCCGCGATCATCGGCGGCACCCTGCTCACCGGCGGCCGCGGCACCATCGTCGGCTCCGTCCTCGGCGTCCTGATCTTCACCACCATCACCAACATCTTCGCGCTGAACAACCTCCAGAGCGACGTCCAGCAGATCGCCAAGGGGGCGATCATCGTCGCCGCCGTCCTGGTCCAGCGCCGCACCGTCAGGAACGAACTGGCCTGATCGTCAGAGCCGACAGAAGGGTCCACCGCCATGCCAGACCTCACGAGCCGCCGGGGACTGCTCTTCGGGACCGCCGCCGTATCGGCCGGCGCCCTCCTCGCGGGCTGCACCAGCAACGAGAAGGACGACAAGGGGAAGGCGGGCTCCTCTCAGCAGCCCGCCGCCGACGACACGCCGGGCAAGGCCGTCACCATCGGCTTCGCCGGACCGCAGGCCGACCACGGCTGGCTCAACGCCATCAACGAGCAGGCCCGCGCCCGCGCCGAGAAGTACAAAGACGTCACCCTGGACATCACCGAGGGCTCCAACGACACCGCCACCCAGATCGGCCAGATCGAGACGCTGATCAACAAGAAGGTCGACGTACTGGTCATCCTGCCGGCCGACGGCGCGGCGCTCACCCAGACCGGCCTCAAGGCCATGCGGGCGGGCATCCCGGTGGTCAACCTCGACCGCATCTTCAGCTCGCCGCAGGCCTTCCGCTGCTGGGTCGGCGGCGACAACTACGGCATGGGACTCAACGCCGGCCACTACATCGGCGAGAAGCTCAAGGACACCAAGGACGCCAAGGTGGTCGAGCTGGCCGGCCTGGACAACCTGGAGCTCACACGGCAGCGCACCAAGGGCTTCGACGACGCACTGAAGAACTACCCGAACATCGAGAAGGTGGCCCGGCAGGCGGCCGAGTTCACGGTCGAGAGCGGTCAGGCCAAGATGGCCCAGCTGCTCCAGGCGCAGTCACAGTTCCACGCGCTGTGGAACCACGACGACGACCAGGGCGTCGGCGCGTTGCGCGCCATCGACCAGGCCGGCCGCGACGACTTCCTGATGGTCGGCGGAGCGGGCGCGCTGTCCGCCTTCGAGGCGATCAAGGCGGACGACGGGGTGCTCAAGGCGACGGTGCTGTACCCGCCGACCATGGCCGCCTCCGCCATCGACCTCGCCCGCGCGCTCGGGCAGGGCAAGGGTGTCTCCGGGCTCGCCGAGTTCGAGATCCCCTCGCAGGTCACCGCGTACTCGGCGGTCGTCGACAAGTCCAACGTGGACCAGTACATGCCCATCGGCTTCGACTGACCCGCCCCGGCGCCGCCCGCCGGGCGGCCGGGCCGGGCCCCGGGCCCGGTGAGGAGAGCAAGAGGTGCGCC
>NZ_JACADT010000831.1:0-2540 GCF_013421635.1 Streptomyces sp. UH6
AGTGGGCGCCGCCCGGGGTGGCCTCGGGGTCGGGTCCGGCCGCCGCGGCGGCCTCGCTGTAGATGTCCGGCTCCAGGTAGATCACGCGGGCGATCGGCACCGCCGCGCGGACGCGCTGTTCGGCGGCGTCGATCGCAGAGGCGATCTCGGCGGCGCCGGAGTCGGCCTTGACCGCGATCTTCGCGGCGACCAGCAGCTCCTCGGGGCCGAGGTGCAGCGTGCGCATGTGGATCAGGCGGGGCACGGTGTCGCCGTCGACCACGGCGGCCTCGATCTTCCTGACCTCCTCGAGACCCGCGGCCTCACCGAGCAGCAGCGACTTGGTCTCCAGGGCCAGCACGATCGCGATCACGATCAGCAGGACGCCGATGCACAGCGTGCCGATGCCGTCCCAGACGCCGTCCCCGGTCAGCAGGGCGAGGCCGACGCCGCCGAGGGCGAGGACCAGGCCGACCAGGGCGCCGAGGTCCTCCAGCAGGACGACCGGGAGCTCGGGGGCCTTCGCACGGCGCACGAACTGCGACCAGGAGAGCCCGCCGCGGACCTCGTTGGACTCCTTGATGGCGGTGCGGAAGGAGAACGACTCCGCGATGATCGCGAAGACCAGCACGCCGACCGGCCAGTACCAGTGTTCCAGCTCGTGCGGGTGCTTGATCTTCTCGTAACCCTCGTAGAGGGCGAACATGCCGCCGACCGAGAACAGCACGATGGAGACCAGGAAGGCGTAGATGTACCGCTCACGGCCGTAGCCGAAGGGGTGCTGCGGCGTCGCCTCCCGCTTGGCCTTCTTGCCGCCTACGAGCAGCAGCCCCTGGTTGCCGGAGTCGGCGAGCGAGTGGACACTCTCCGCCAGCATGGACGACGAACCACTGAAGAGGAACGCCACGAATTTGGCTACCGCGATCGCCAGGTTCGCGGCCAGTGCCGCGACGATCGCCTTGGTTCCGCCTGACGCGCTCATGAGTTCGCGTGGTTCCTTCCTGCTCAGCCGTCACTGCCGTTGACCGTCGGCATTGTTGCAGGCCGCCGCGGCCCGGGCGCGAGGACCGTGCGCACGAACAGCCCTCAGCAGGACACGGTTGCCCGGAAAAGCGTTCCGCTCCCGGACACTTCGGTCCTTTCTCCGGCCGGAACGAAGACGGAGGCGCCGGGGGCCAGCTTCAGTTCCCCGACGCGGACGCCGCCCTCGGTGCACAGGAGCACCTGGGGCGCGGGCCGGGTGAGGTCGACGGCGGGGGCACCGTCGGTGAGCCGGTGGCGGGAGAGGCGGAACTCGTCCACCGGGGTCTCGTACAGTTCCTCCCCGTCCGGCAGGGTGCGCGGGCGCAGGACGTCGGCGCCGCAGGACTCGAAGCGGACCACCCTCAGCAGTTCGGGGACGTCGACGTGCTTGGGGGTGAGACCGCAGCGCAGGACGTTGTCGGAGGTGGACATCAGCTCCACGCCCAGGCCGCGCAGGTAGGCGTGCGGGACGCCGGCCGACAGGTAGAGGGCGTCGCCGGGCGCGAGGCGGATGTGGTGGAGCAGCATCGAGGCGAGGACCCCGGGGTCGCCGGGGAAGTGGCGGGCTATCCGCGCGAAGACCTCGTAGCGGCCGTCGAGACGCTCGCAGGC
This sequence comes from Streptomyces sp. UH6, assembly GCF_013421635.1. Lineage (NCBI taxonomy): Bacteria > Bacillati > Actinomycetota > Actinomycetes > Kitasatosporales > Streptomycetaceae > Streptomyces > Streptomyces sp. UH6. The sequence continues at coordinate 1,615 of NZ_JACADT010000831.1, forward strand.
GGCGGCCGTCGCGGCGACCGTACGGGCGGTCTCCCCGGCGTCGCCGGTGAGGACGGCGGTGAGCACCCGGCGCAGCGCCTCCCCCTCGGGGAGCGTGCGCAGCGTCTCGACGTGCGGGGCGAGGGCGGGGACGCCGAGGCCCTCGAACAGGTCGGCGGTGTCCGCGGCGGGGCGGAATCCGCACAGGCCCTCGAAGTCGGTGAGGGCGCAGATCAGCTCGGGCTTGTGGTTGGCGTCCTTGTAGTTGCGGTGCGGGGCGTCCACGGCGATGCCCTGGCGCTGCTCCGCCGCGTAGCCCTCCCTGGCCTGCACGAGGTCGGGATGGACCTGGAGGGAGAGCGGGCGGTCGGCGGCGAGCAGCTTGAGCAGGAACGGCAGCCGCGGGCCGAAGCGGGCGACGGTCCCGGCGCCGAGCTCGCGCTCCGGGTCGGCGGCGATGACGTCGGGCAGGCTGCCGCGCGGGGTGGAGGACGGCGCCCCGGGGTGGGCCCCCATCCACAGCTCCGCCTGCGGCTCGCCGGTGGGCGTCTCGCCGGTCAGCTCGGCGATGGCGGTGGTGGAGCCCCACGCGTACGGGCGGATGGTGTTGGTGAGGAGGTCCCTCCCCTTCGTCTCCGGGTGTCTCGGCGTGTCCCCCGCGCCGGGGGTTCCGGGGCGGGTGCGGTGTGCCGGCCCCAGCTCAGACACCCGAGGCGAGCGCCAGGTAAACGGCGGCGAAATCGGTGATGGCGATCAGTTCCGCCAGTGCCTCGAGTTCCTCGCCGTCCCCCGGCTCCAGTTCGCTGACCGGTGCGTCGTGGGCGAGGGCCAGGTCCCGGGCGGCGGGTGCCGCGCTGAGGCCGCCGGTGGGGCGGTCCCGCAGAAGGACGACACGCGCGCGCAGGGCGGCCGGTTCCTCGACGCGGTCGCGGAAGAAGTCGTCCGGG
>NZ_JACADT010000832.1:0-2538 GCF_013421635.1 Streptomyces sp. UH6
ACGCCCGGGGCGACCGGCCGCAGGCCGTCGTCGAGCACGTACGTCCGCAGGTCCGGCAGGGCGGTGCCGATCCCGCCGGCGGCCGTGCCGGACCGGTCGAGCGCCGTGTGCGTGACGTGCACCGTGGTCTCGGTGATGCCGTACATGTTGACCAGACGCGGCGCGTCCTCGGGGTGCCGGTCGTACCAGCTCGCCAGCCGGGCGTGTTCCAGTGCCTCGCCGCCGAACACGACGGTGCGCAGGGCGAGCCGGCGCCCGGTCTCCGGTGCCTCGGCGTCCGCCTGCATCAGCTGGTGGAAGGCGGACGGCGTCTGGTTGAGCACCGTGACCCGCTCGCGGACGAGCAGTTCCAGGAACCGGCCGGGCGAGCGGCTGGTCTCGTGGTCCACGACGACCAGGCGGCCGCCGTGCAGCAGCGGGCCCCACAGCTCCCAGACGGAGAAGTCGAAGGCGTAGGAGTGGAAGAGGGTCCACACGTCCTCGGCGGAGAAGCCGAACAGCTCCCGCGTGGTGTCGAAGAGGCGCACCACGTTGCGGTGCGGGACCACGACGCCCTTGGGGGCGCCGGTGGAACCGGAGGTGTGGATGACGTAGGCGGCGTGCCCCGGGTCGACGGCGACGCCCGGGTCGGTCTCCGGCCGCCCGTCCAGGTCGGCGGTGTCCAGGACCAGCCGGTCCACGTGCTCCGCGCCCGGCAGCTCGCCCGTCCGGCCCGTCGTCACCAGCAGCGCGGGCCGGGTGTCCTGGAGCAGGTAGGCGATCCGGGCGGCGGGGTACTCCGGGTCCACCGGTACGTACGCGGCACCGGCCTTGAGCACCGCGAGCACCGCCACGACCAGTTCCGCCGAGCGCGGCAGGGCGAGTGCGACGAGCTGCTCCGGCCCCACGCCCCGGTCGATCAGGACGTGCGCCAGCCGGTTGGCCCGGGCGTTCACCTCTCCGTACGTCAGGGTCACCTCGCCGTCCGTGAGGACGGTCGCGTCCGGGGTCGCCCGCACCTGCCGCTCGAACAGCGCGGGCAGACTGCTCCCCGGAAGCTCCTGGACCCGGCCGGCGCCGGCCGGCAGCAGGGCCCGGAGTTCGTCGGCGGACAGCACGTCCACCCGGCCGATCCGTCGGCCGGGGTCGGCGGCCACGGCGCGCAGCAGCCGCAGCCACCGCTCGACGATCCCGCTGACGGTGTCCTCGTCGAACAGGTCGGTGCTGTACTCCACGACGCCCGACAGCCCGTCCGCGCCGGGCCGTTCGGCCAGGACGAAGGTCAGGTCGCACTTGGCGGTCCCGGTGGGTACCAGGTCGGCCGTCACCCGCAGCCGTGGCAGGCCGAAGGCGCCGGAGGGCGCGTTCTGCAGGGTGAGCATGGTCTGGAACAGCGGGTGGTGCGCGAGCGTCCGGGTCGGGTTCAGCGCCTCCACGAGGTGCTCGAACGGCACGTCCTGGTGGGCGTACGCGGCCAGCGCGTCGGAGCGCACCCGGCCCAGCAGTTCGGTGAACGTCGGGTCGCCGGACAGGTCGGTGCGCAGCACCAGGGTGTTGACGAAGAAGCCGACCAGGTCGTCCAGGGCCTCGTCGGTGCGTCCGGCGACCGGCGTGCCGATCGGTACGTCGGTTCCCGCGCCGAGCTTGCCCAGCAGGGCGGCGAGACCGGCCTGGAGCACCATGAAGAGGCTGGCTCCGCCGTCGCGGGCGAGTTCACGCAGGTCCCGGTGGAGCCCGGCGTCGATCCGGACCGGCAGCTGGGCGCCCCGGTAGGACATCGCCGCCGGCCGGGGCCGGTCGAAGGGCAGCTCGATCTGCTCGGGCAGGTCCGCCAGCCGCTCCCGCCAGTAGGCGAGCTGGGTGCTGAGCAGGCTGTCGGGGTCGGCGCCGTCGCCCAGCAGTTCCCGCTGCCAGAGGGTGTGGTCGGCGTACTGCACCGGCAGCGGCGACCACTCGGGCTTGCCCCCCTCGCTCCGGGCGGCGTAAGCGGTCGCCAGGTCGCGGGAGAGCGGCCCCGTGGACCAGCCGTCCGCCGCGATGTGGTGCACGACCAGCAGCAGCACGTGCTCCTCGGCGTCGAGCCGGAACAGTTCGGCGCGCAGCGGCGGCTCCTCGGAGAGCTCGAAGCCGTGCCGTGCCGCCTCCGCCAGCCGCTCCGGCAGGTCGCGCTCACCGGTCTCGGTCAGCCGCAGCCGCGGCCGTGCCGCGTCGAGGTCGAGCACCCGCTGACACGGCACGCCGTCGACCACCGGGAAGACGGTGCGCAGGCTCTCGTGCCGCTCGACCACGTCCGCCAGGGCGGCCCGCAGGGCGTGCTGGTCGAGGGTTCCGGAGAGCCGCAGGGCCAGCGGGATGTTGTAGGTGGCGCTCGGGCCCTCCATGCGGTGCAGGAACCACAGGCGGCGCTGCGCGAAGGACAGCGGGACGGTCTCGGGCCGCTCGCCCGGCCGCAGCGCCGGGCGCGCCCCGGCGGCGACGTCCACCACGGCCGCCAGTTCCGCCACCGTCGGGGCGTCGAACAGGTCGCGCAGCCTCAGCTCCACGCCGAGCACGGACCGG
>NZ_JACADT010000833.1:0-2536 GCF_013421635.1 Streptomyces sp. UH6
CCTGTTCGACGCGGGCGTCGCCACCGGCCTGGCGTCGCTCGTGCCGGTCCACGTCGAACTGGACGCGATGCGCAAGGCGGCAGCGCAGGGGGCCGAGATCACTCCCCTGCTGCGCGACCTGGTGCCGGTGCGGCACCGGCGGACCGCCGCTCAGGTGGACGTCGCGGCACCCGGCGGCCTGGCGGCGCGCCTCGCGGGGCAGACGGCGGAGGAGCAGGTCCAGACGATGCTGGAGACGGTGCGGTCGGAGGTTGCGGCCGTCCTCGGCCACGCCTCCGCCCAGGCCGTCCCCGACCACCGGGCCTTCACCGAGCTCGGCTTCGACTCCCTCACCGCCGTCGAACTGCGCAACCGCCTCGGTAAGATCACCGGCCTCCGCCTGCCCGCCACCCTCGTCTTCGACCACCCCAACCCGATCGTCCTGGCGGAGTTCCTGACACAGGAACTCACCGGCGGCCTCTCGGCAAGCGGCACCCAGGCCACCTCGTACGGGCCGAGCGCCGTCGCTCCCGCCGGCTCCGACGAACTGATCGCGATCGTCGGCATGGCGTGCCGTTACCCCGGCGGTGTCTCCTCGCCCGACGACCTGTGGCGACTCGTCTCCGCCGGAACCGACGGCATCTCGGCCTTCCCCACCGACCGCGGCTGGGACCTCGACGGCCTGTACGCCGAGGCGGTGGCGGACGACCCGGAGCAGCGTTCGCTGACCCTGGAGGGCGGTTTCCTCTACGACGCCGACCAGTTCGACGCCGACTTCTTCGGGATCTCACCGCGTGAGGCCTTGGCGATGGACCCGCAGCAGCGCCTGCTGCTCGAGGCCTCGTGGGAGGCGTTGGAGCGCGGCGGGGTGGACCCGCTGTCCCTGCGTGGCAGTCGCACCGGCGTCTTCGCCGGCCTCATGTACCACGACTACGGTTCCGGCGCCGAGGCGATTCCCGACGGTGTCGAGGCGTTCCTGGGTCTGGGCACCTCCGGCAGTGTGCTCTCCGGCCGCGTGTCGTACGCGCTGGGGCTCGAGGGCCCGGCGGTCACGGTGGACACGGCGTGCTCGTCGTCGCTCGTCGCCCTGCACTGGGCCATCCAGGCGCTGCGCTCGGGCGAGTGCGACATGGCCCTCGCGGGCGGTGTGACCGTCATGGCCACCCCCACCACGTTCGCCGAGTTCAGCCGCCAGCGCGGTCTGGCCTCCAACGGGCGCTGCAAGTCGTTTTCGGACGACGCGGACGGCACCGGCTGGGGCGAAGGCGTCGGCGTGCTGCTGGTCGAGCGTCTCTCCGACGCCCGCCGCAACGGGCACCCCGTCCTCGCGGTCGTGCGCGGCTCCGCCGTCAACCAGGACGGCGCCAGCAACGGCCTCACCGCACCCAACGGCCCGTCCCAGCAGCGCGTCATCCGCGCCGCCCTGGCCAGCGGCGGCCTGACCGGCGCCGACGTCGACGCCGTCGAGGCCCACGGCACCGGCACCACCCTCGGCGACCCGATCGAGGCCCAGGCCCTGCTCGCCACCTACGGCCAGGAACACCCCGAGGGCCAGCCCCTGCTCCTGGGCTCCATCAAGTCCAACATCGGTCACACACAGGCCGCGGCGGGCGTCGCCGGCATCATCAAGATGGTCATGGCCATGCGCCACGGCATCCTGCCGCCCACCCTCCACGCCGAGGAACCTTCGTCGAAGGTCGACTGGTCGGCGGGCGCCGTGGAACTGCTGACCGAAGCACGCGACTGGCCGGAGACGGGTGACCGCCCGCGCCGTGCGGGTGTGTCCTCCTTCGGCATCAGCGGCACCAACGCACACGTCATCCTGGAGTCGCCCGAGCCCGACCGCACCCCGGCCACCGGGACGGACGAGCCGGAGACCACGCTCCCCGCGGTGCCGTGGGTGCTGTCCGCCAAGTCCCCCGAGGCCGTCGCCGGGCAGGCTCGACGGCTGCTCGAGCGGCTGCGGTCCGACAACGAGATCTCCGTCGTCGACATCGGCTACTCCCTCGCCCTGACGCGCTCCCGGTTCGAGCACCGGACCGTCGTGGTCGCGACCTCTCGCGAGGACTTCCTGACGGCTCTGGACGTACTGGCCTCCGACCCCGCCGCAGCCGACAGTCGAACCGTCGTACTTTCGGACGCGGACCTCCAGGGCTCCGAGGTCCTTGCCCTCGCCGAGGCCCACGCCGCCGGTGAGAGCGTCGACTGGCGCACCTTCTTCGCCGGCACCGGCGCGCGCCTGGTCGACCTGCCCACCTATGCCTTCCAGCACGAACGTTTCTGGCTGGCGTCCTCCCTGAACGGTGGCAGCCGCACGGACCTGTCCTCGGTCGGCCTGCTCCTCGAGGACCATCCTCTTGCCGTCGGCTCGGTAGCCGTCGCGGGTGAGGATGTCTCGTTGTTCACGGGTCGGCTGTCGTTGGATTCGTATCCGTGGCTGGCGGATCACGCGGTGTTCGGGACGGTGTTGCTGCCGGGGACCGCGTTCGTGGAACTGGCTCTGCACGCGGGTGAGCGGGTCGGCTGCCCGGTCCTGGACGACCTCACGCTGGAGACT
>NZ_JACADT010000834.1:0-2535 GCF_013421635.1 Streptomyces sp. UH6
GGGCCGTCGTCCCGGTCCTTCTCGCGCGTCCTGCGTTCCGCGTCCCGTGCCCGCCGTCGGGCGGCGTTCACCTCGCGTCCCTCCTCGCGGCGTTCGTCGTCGTCGCGACGCTTTCGGGGGCGGGTGGTCTGCGAGGGGCGGGGCCGCCTCTGCGGGGAGGAGCGTTTGCCGGGCCTGGGCCTGGAAGGCGGGCGGGACGTCCTGTCCGGTGAGGGCTTGCGCGGGGCCGGCCGGTCGGCGGGGGCGGGTTCGTCGTCCTTCGGCCGCTCGTTCCCGGGCTGTTCGTCCTTCGGCTTGTGGGGAGTCGGCGGCCCGCCCGGACCCTCCGGCCCGCCGGGTTCCTCCTTCTTCGTGCGGATCTTCTTGAGCATGTCGCCGAGCCGGTCGGCGACCTTGCCCATGAACCGGCCGACGCCCTCGACCAGGAACGTGTAGACCAGCTCCAGCAGCGCCACGACACCCGCCGCGACCGCCTTGGCGAACGGGAGGGCTCCGTTGCCGCTCTTGACGGACTTCAGGAAGTCCATGAAGAGGCCGAAGGCGGCGAGGATCTCACTGAGCGCACCCCACGCGGTCTGGAGGGCGTCGATGACCGCCATGACCCAGCCGGCCCCGGGAATGAGCTTGGCGACGACCTTCTCCACGACGAGTACCCCGATGATGACCGGGAGTTGGGGCACGGCCTCGTCCCAGGCCATCTGCGCCATCTGCTCGACGGTGACACCACCGTGGAGCAGGGCCTGGAAGTCCTCCGCCGGGATGCCGATGATCTCCTGGACCTTCTGGTCGAACCAGGCATTGACCGCGGTCTTGATCTCTTCGAAGAGGTGTTCCTTGGCACCGGTCTCCGCCGCCGCACCGGCCTTGCCGATCCAGTCACCGGGATCGGAGACGATGTCGTTGAAGATGGCCGCCCACTCGCCGAGAGCGGCGACGGCGGCGGCGCCGAACTCCAGGGCGCCCACGGTGACGGACTCGGCGACGTCGACGGCCGCGAGAAGTCCGGTCTCCAGCAGGTCGAGACCGGCGAGCAGCGCGCCGCACAGGCCGTCGAGCAGTCTCCCGGCGACCTCCTTGAGCGCGTCGGCGAACTCGTTGACCTTCTGCACGGCCCAGTCGCGCGCGCCGTCGATGGTCCTGCGCCACTTGTCGCGCATCGCCGGGTAGTCGGCGAGGAGTTCGTCACCGAACGCGATCAGCGCGTCCGCGAACTTGTTGATCTTGTCGACGACCCAGTTGCGGGCGTCGTCGATCAGCTTGAAGACCTGCTCCTTGAACCTCTCGATGAGGTCGGTGACGGCCTGGCGAGCCCTCTCGAAGATGCCCTTGATCGCGTCCTTGAGCCCTTGGAAGAACTCCTTCAGCTTCTCGATGGCCTCTTCGAGCCAGTTGTCGGCGTCGTCCTTGGCCTCGCTCTGCTTGTCCTCCGCCTCCCGCTCGGCGTCGGTCTGCTCCGTCTCGATCTTCTTGTTGTCGTCCTCGGTCCGCTTGTCGACGTCCTTGTCGGTGTCCTCCTCCTTCTTCCGGATGTCCTCGCGGACCTGGTCGTACTTCCTGCCCTTCTTGTCGTCGATCTCCGCGACCTTGTCGTCCTGCTCCCGGCGCCACCGGTCGCGGGAATCGGCGATGTCGGAGCGGCCCTTGGCGCGGGCGTCCGCCTGCTTCCTGCTACTGGCGTCGACCTCGCGCCGCAGGTCCGCGTCGTGCCGCTCACGGTCGCCGGCGGCCTTCCTGTCCTTGAGCTGCCGCTCCCGGCCCATCTTCTGCAGACCGTCGGCGAAGCCCGCCCGGATCTGCGGGCCGCGGTCGTGCTCGGCGACCGCGGAGGCGGACTCGATGGGCACGCCTCCCGACACCGAACGCGGGCCGCTCCCCTTCGCGCCGCCCTGTCCGCCGGTGACCCTGCCGGTCAGGGTCTCCTTCGGAACGTCCGGGTAGATCTGGTCCTCGCCCAGCGGCAGCGCGGCGTCCGCCCGGCCCGACCTGTGGAGTTCGTTCTTCCGCTCGTCGAGCTTCCGGCCCTGCTCGTCCGTACGCCTCGGGTCGGAGTCGTCCTCCAGCGGCAGTCGCGGGGCATCGCCCACGCGGGCGTTCCGCAACCCCTCGTCCTCGGTCGGCAGCCCGAGGATGGAGTCGATCAGGTCGTCCAGCGGCAGGATCTCCTTCAGCAGCTTGCCGAGGAGCTGGGCGCCGATGGTCACGGCGATGTCCCACCAGCTCGGCTCGGGTACGTCCGAGCCCGGCACCTCGCCTTCCGGCTTCTGCTCGCCGGTGATCCCGGGCGTGCTGCCCGGCGCCGCCTCGGTACGGGCGACCTTCGCCTTGGTGTACACGCCCGGGGCGGCGGGCGTCGGCCCACCGGGAACGACGCGCGGCGAGCCGGCGGGCCGCCGCATCGTCGGTGGCGCCTTGCGCAGAGCGTCGCGCTCCTTGCCGACGGAGCGGCCCACGGCGGTGTCGACGCCCCTCAACGTCTCCAAAGCCTCGTGCGGCGCGAGGGATCCGGCCGTCGCCAGCCCCGACTCGGGTGCGGCG
>NZ_JACADT010000835.1:0-2526 GCF_013421635.1 Streptomyces sp. UH6
GGCCGTTCGGCGGCCGTCAGCCGATTGGCGCTGTGGACGGCCCGCAGGACGGCGGCGGCCTTGTTGCGGCACTCGGTGTCCTCGGCCACCGGGTCGGAGTCGGCGACCACGCCGGCCCCGGCCTGCACGTAGGCGGTTCCGCCGCGCAGCAGCGCGGTGCGGATGGCGATGGCCGTGTCGGAGTCCCCGGCGAAGTCCAGGTAGCCCACGCAGCCGCCGTACAGGCCGCGCCGGGAGGGCTCGAGCTCGTCGATGATCCGCAGCGCGCTCGGCTTGGGCGCGCCGGACAGCGTGCCGGCCGGGAAGCAGGCGGTGAGCACGTCGAAGGCGGTGCGGCCGGCGGCGACGCGGCCGGTGACCGTGGAGACGATGTGCATCACGTGCGAGTACCGCTCGATCGACATGAAGTCGACGACCTCCACCGAGCCCGGCTCGCAGACCCGGCCCAGGTCGTTGCGCCCGAGGTCGACGAGCATCAGGTGCTCGGCCCGCTCCTTGGGGTCGGCCATCAGCTCCTCGGCGAGCGCCTGGTCCTCCTGCGGTGTGGCGCCGCGGTGCCGGGTCCCGGCGATGGGGTGGAGGACGGCCCGGCCGTCCTCCACCTTGACCAGCGCCTCGGGACTGGAGCCCACCACGTCGAAGCCGTCGAACCGGAAGAGGTACATGTACGGCGACGGGTTGGTGGCGCGCAGCACCCGGTAGACGTCCAGCGCGCTCGCCGTGCAGGGCGTCTCGAACCGCTGCGAGGGAACCACCTGGAAGGCGTCGCCGGCCCGGATGCGCTCCTTGATGTCCTCGACGGCCTTCTGGTAGTCGGCGCCGCCCCACAGCGCGGTGTACTCGGGCAGCTCGGCGTCGGGCAGGGCGACCGGCGGCTGGGCGAGCGGGCGGGCGAGGTCGGCCTCCATGGCGTCGAGCCGGGTGACCGCGTCGGCGTACGCCTCGTCGACGCCGGTGTCGAGGTCGTTGTGGTTGATCGCGTTGGCGATCAGCAGGACCGTGCCGTCCCAGTGGTCGAGGACGGCGAGGTCGCTGGTGAGCAGCATGGTCAGCTCGGGCAGCTTGAGGTCGTCGCGCTCGCCGGGGCCGATCTTCTCCAGGCGGCGCACGATGTCGTAGCCGAGGTAGCCGACCATGCCGCCGGTGAACGGCGGCAGCCCTTCCTGGCGGGGGGTGTGCAGGGTCTCCACGGTGGCCCGCAGCGCGGCCAGCGGGTCGCCCTCCTCGGGGACGCCGACGGGCGGGGCGCCGGTCCAGTGCGCCTGGCCGCCGCGTTCGGTCAGGGTGGCGTCGCTGCGGACGCCGACGAAGGAGTAGCGGGACCAGGAGCGGCCGTTCTCGGCGGACTCCAGCAGGAAGGTGCCGGGGCGTTCGGCGGCGAGCTTGCGGTACAGCGCGAGGGGGGTGTCGCCGTCGGCGAGGAGCTTGCGGGTGACCGGGATGACACGCCGGTCTGCGGCGAGGGTGCGGAACGTCTCGAGGTCCATGGCCGTGGACCCTACTGATCCGTGGAGGTCCCCGCCCGCGCGTCTTCCTCCTTGAGCGGCGCGTCGGTCTCCTCGAGCAGCACGTCGGCGTCGAAGCAGGTGCGGTCGCCGGTGTGGCAGGCGGCGCCGGTCTGGTCGACGCGGACCAGCAGGGTGTCGCCGTCGCAGTCGAGGGCGACGGACCTGACGTGCTGGACGTGGCCGGAGGTGTCGCCCTTGACCCAGTACTCCTGGCGGCTGCGCGACCAGTAGGTGCAGCGGCCGGTGGTGAGGGTGCGGTGCAGGGCCTCGTCGTCCATCCAGCCGAGCATCAGCACCTCGCCCGTGTCGTACTGCTGGGCGATGGCGGGGACCAGGCCGTCGGCGGTGCGCTTGAGGCGGGCGGCGACGGCGGGGTCGAGACCGGTGGACGGTGCGGGGGTGGCGCTGCTGCTCATGCCGTCCATTCTGCCGCGTCCGCCGGGCGGGCCCGGGCGGGTGTCCACGGGGCGGACCCGTGACGTCTTCGGGTGTGCGGCGTCCTGCGCGGTGGGGCCGGTCGGTCGTAGGGTGGGGGCATGTCGACGTTTGCCAAGCGTGAACGGCTGCTTCTGGCCGACCTGTTGGAGACGGCGGGCCCGGAGGCGGCCACGCTGTGCGGGGAATGGACGGCCCGCGACCTGGCGGCGCACGTGGTCGTGCGCGAGCGCCGGGCGGACGCGGCGGGCGGCATCCTGATCAAGGCGCTGGCCGAGCGGCTGGAGCGGGTGCGGGCGGAGTTCGCCGCGAAGCCGTACGAGGAGCTGATCCAGCTGATCCGTACCGGGCCGCCGCGGATGTCGCCGTTCTCGCTCAAGCAGGTGGACGAGGCGTCGAACACGGTGGAGTTCTACGTCCACACCGAGGACGTGCGGCGGGCGGCGCCCGACTGGACGCCGCGGGAGCTGGATCCCGTCTTCCAGGACGCGCTCTGGAGCCGGCTGGAGCGGATGGCCCGGCTGCTGGGGCGGCGGTCGCCGGCGGGTCTGGTGCTGCGGCGGCCGGACGGGCGGACGGCCGT
>NZ_JACADT010000836.1:0-2525 GCF_013421635.1 Streptomyces sp. UH6
GTTGCGCGCCGGCTCGGTCTGCGGTACCGGTGCCGCGGCCGTCGTGGAGACGAGCCCCAGCGCCGTGAACAGCGCGAGGAACGCGGAGACGAGTACCTGCCACATCTTCCTGACCTGGGTTCCAGCCATGGATGACCTCACTTTCAGGTGGAGCGATTTGCGTACTTTCCTCATGATGTGTATGAGCGTCGTCATCCGTGGGACCCTCGCCCGTGGCGCGTCGATGGTCTGATGAACACCACCCGGACGGACGCACGGCCCGAAAGTTGCGCGGCTCCCCGTCCCCTCCGGCGCCGCCGGTTCCGGGACCCTGGTGATCAGGGCCGTCCACAGGGGAGTTGGGTGCCCGACCCTTGGTCACCGTTCGATATCGGTCGGTGTGTATAGTCGGGCGTCCAGAGGTCTTCTACGTCAAGGAAAGACGAGGTCGCGCGGTGAAGAAGCTTCTCCTGGTCGCCCTGGCCGCCATCGGCGGTCTCCTCGTGTACCGCCAGATCCAGGCGGACCGCGCCGAGCAGGATCTGTGGACCGAGGCCACCGACTCCGTGCCCAGCGGTTCCTGAACCGGCGGTTGCCGAAACCACGCGAAAACCCCGGTCGCCCGAAGGCGGCCGGGGTTTCGTGTGTTCCTGGGCCGGCCGGCCCGGCCGGGGCCGGGGCCGGAACGGCTCTGCACCTCAGTTCTGGTGCACCTGGTAGTGGGCCACCGCGTCCGCGGTGCGGCCGGCGCCGTACACCCGGAGGAACTCGGCGAGTTCGGGGTGGCTCTCCCCGATCCGCTCGGCGGCCTCGATGATGTCGCCGGCCGCGGCCAGCGAGCGCAGGAGACTCTGTATCTCCCGCACCACCCTCTTCACCGTCGGAGCGCCCACCGGGCTCGCCGCGGCCTGCTGCGCGGCGGCGCTCAGCATGGAGCCGCCCTGGGACTTCTTGATCTCCTCCATGCGCTCGGCCGCCTCGGCCGCGCTGACGCTGCCGTCGGCGACCTGGGCCGCCAATTCCTGCAGCAGCCGCACCCGCTGCACCACGGCCGGGTTGCCGATCTTCGCCCGCTGCCCGCTCATCAGCTGGGACAGCATCGGCGCGGACAGGCCGAGCACACCCGCAAGCCTCGCCTGGTTGAGCCCCAGGTCGTCGATCAGTCGCCGGAAGAGCTCCCCCAGAGGCTCCCCGTACCAGTTCCGCTGCAGCTCGCGCGCCCGTGCGGTGGCTTCCTGCTGTGCGGCGTCCATGCGTCTCCCCATCGCTTCCCCATGTACAGGGTTCGCTCGAGCGAACCACGTACCGAATCTTACGGAGGGGGAACGGCGGCCGGGACCCTGCGGCCGCCCCGGTTGACCAATCCTTTTGCGGGATGGTGGGGGTGACCGGGTAGTCTGGTCGTCGGCTCGCACCGGTGGTTCACACCTTCGGGGCGGACGCCGCCATTGAGGGGCCTTAGCTCAGTTGGTAGAGCGCTGTCTTTGCATGGCAGATGTCAGGGGTTCGACTCCCCTAGGCTCCACTTCGCGTGACACCCGTCGCAGGTGTCCCGTCCCCTGTGTCCAGGGACTTCGAAGCCCTCCCTCGCGGAGGGCTTCTCGCGTTCCCCGCGCGCGTGTGCGGACGTACCGGCGCGGCGTGTGCGGACCTACCGTCCCCGTCCCCGTCCCCGGGTGCGGGGCCGCGGCGGCCGACGGGATGTCAGCCGTGCGTCTGCCCGCCCGTGTGCGCCCCCCGTGCTTCACCTGAAACGTCCTCCGGCGCCTGATTCGTCCTGTTTGACGTGGGCATGCACGTGAAATCGGGGTAAAACCATACTGAACACAGTCCCTGTGCAGTACGGTGCCGTTCCGTGCGGAGGTTCATGGGGATGGGTCCGCACGCACACACGGTGACCCTTGACCGGGGTCACTCGGCCTGGGGGGCGTGTGGATGGTGGGCGATGCTCGGACATCCGTGGGGATACGTGAGGCCGGCAGGTCCCGTACCCGCCGGACTCTCCGTGGGGAAACGATTCGACAGCGGGTCATCGGCCTGCGGGACAAGCCGGGTTGGTACGCACCCGCGCTGATCTGTGTGGACGCCGCGGTGCCGGCCGTGTCGGTGCCCTGGGTGCTGACGCAGGCGGGACAGCCCGCAGCCGGGCCGGTGACCGCGACCGCGGCCCTGACCTGGCTCGTGGTGCGGGGCGCCAGACGCCGCTACACCCGCCAGGAGGTCGGGGAGTCGCGCGGCGCCGTGCCGGTGCTGCACGACTGGCTCATCGCCCTCGCGGTCCTCGCGGTGATCGGGGTCGGCGTCCGCACGGTCGTCGACCCCTTCGTCGTCCTGGCCGCGCTGACGCCCGCGCTGGTCCTCTCCCTCTTCGCCCGGCGGGTGGTCCACGCCCACCTGGCCAGGGCCCGGCGTGCCGCGCAGGCGGTGCTGCGGGTGCTGGTGGTGGGCGAGGCCGGAGCGCTGCCGGTGGTGCTGGGGCGGCTCGACTCCCGTACCGACCACCCCTACGCCGTGGTCGGCACGGTCTCGGTCGGCGGCGAGGTCCC
>NZ_JACADT010000837.1:0-2524 GCF_013421635.1 Streptomyces sp. UH6
CCGGAGGTCTCCAGCTCCGCGTCGGCGGTCACGCCCGCGCAGTCGTAGGGGTCGTCGAGCCAGCCGTCCGGGAGGGCGACCCGGTTGTTGCCCGAGGTGCGGCCGCGCGGGCCGTCGGCGCCGGTGGGCCAGGGCTGGTCGAGGTCCAGCTCGTCCAGCCCGGCACGCAGGTCCGCCAGGGTCGAGGTGATGGCGAGGCGCTTGCGCATCTCGGACCCGACCGCGAACCCCTTGAGGTACCAGGCGACGTGCTTGCGGAAGTCGATGACGCCGCGCGCCTCGTCGCCGATCCACTCGCCGAGCAGGGTGGCGTGCCGGACCATCGCGTCGGCGACCTCGCCCAGGGTGGGGGCGACCCGGTCCGCGCGGCCCTCGAAGGCGGCGACCAGGTCGGCGAAGAGCCAGGGGCGGCCCAGGCAGCCGCGGCCGACGACGACGCCGTCGCAGCCGGTCTCGCGGACCATCCGCAGGGCGTCCTCGGCGCACCAGATGTCGCCGTTGCCCAGCACCGGGATCTCCGGCACGTGCTCCTTGAGGCGCGCGATCGCCTCCCAGTCCGCGGTGCCGCCGTAGTGCTGGGCGGTGGTGCGGCCGTGCAGCGCGATGGCGGTGACGCCCTCCTCGACGGCGATCCGGCCGGCGTCGAGGTAGGTGAGGTGGTCGTCGTCGATGCCCTTGCGCATCTTCATGGTGACCGGCAGCGCGCCGGCCTCGCGGACGGCCTCGCGCAGGATGGAGCGCAGCAGGTTCCGCTTGTACGGCAGCGCGGAGCCGCCGCCCTTGCGGGTGACCTTGGGCACCGGGCAGCCGAAGTTCAGGTCGATGTGGTCGGCGAGGTCCTCGTCGACGATCATGCGGACCGCCTTGCCGACGGTGGCCGGGTCCACGCCGTACAGCTGGATCGACCGCGGCTTCTCGCTCGCGTCGAAGTGGATCAGCTGCATGGTCTTCTCGTTGCGCTCGACCAGCGCCCGGGTGGTGATCATCTCGCTGACGAACAGGCCCTTGCCGCCGCTGAACTCCCGGCACAGGGTCCGGAAGGGCGCGTTGGTGATACCGGCCATGGGCGCGAGCACCACCGGCGGCTGGACGGTGTGCGGGCCGATCTGCAGAGGAGTCACGGGCGTGGGCATTGCCCCATTGTCCCTCACCGCGGGAGTGGTGCGGGCGGGCCCGGTCGGGGTATCGCCCGGAGGCCGCGGGCCACCGCCCGGAGGCCGCGGGCCGCCGCCCGGGACATCCGCCGCATCCTTTAGTTAGGCACACTATTGGTATTAGCATGCACCCGTGCATCCCGCCCCTGAGCTCAGCCCGCGCCGCAAGTTCCTCGTCCTCGCCGTCTGCTGCATGAGTCTGCTGCTGGTCAGCCTGGACATCACGGTCCTCAACGTGGCGCTGCCCGCGATGGGCCGGGAGCTGGGCGGCGGCGTCTCCGGGATGCAGTGGGCCCTCGACGCCTACACGCTGGTTCTCGCGGCGCTGCTGATGGTCGCCGGCTCCACCGCCGACCGCCTGGGCCGCAGACGGGTCTTCATGACCGGCCTGGTCGTCTTCTCCCTGGGCTCCCTGCTGTGCTCGCTGGCGCCGAGCCTGGAAGCACTCGTCGTGTTCCGTGTGGTGCAGGCCGTCGGCGGGTCGATGCTCAACCCGGTGGCCATGTCGATCATCACCAACACCTTCACCGAGCCCGCCGAGCGGGCCCGCGCCATCGGCGTCTGGGGCGCCGTGGTGGGGCTGTCGATGGCCTCGGGGCCGCTGGTGGGCGGGCTCCTGGTGGACTCGGTCGGCTGGCGCGCGGTCTTCTGGATCAACCTTCCGGTCGGCCTGGCCGCCCTGCTGCTCACCCTCCGCCTCGTCCCCGAGTCCCGGGCGCCGCGGGCCCGCCGCTTCGACCCCGTGGGCCAGCTGCTGGTGGCCGTCCTCTTCGGCTCGCTGACCTACGCGATCATCGAGGCCCCGCACGCGCCCGCCGCGCGGGTCGTTCCGGTCGCCTGCGTCGCCGCGGCCGCCCTGCTCGGCCTGCTGTGGCACGAGCCCCGGCGCCCGGAACCACTGATCGACCTGCGCTTCTTCCGGTCCGCGCCGTTCAGCGGGGCCACCGTGATCGCGGTCTGCGCGTTCTCCGCGCTGAGCGGCTTCCTGTTCCTCTCCACGCTCCACCTCCAGGAGGTCCGGGGCCTCGACCCCCTTCACGCGGGGCTGTGGATGCTGCCCATGGCGGTGCCGACGTTCCTCCTCGCGCCGCTCGCCGGCCGCATCGTCGCCGACCGGGGACCACGGGTCCCGCTGCTGGTCGCGGGGACCGCGATGGCCGCGGCGGGGATCGTGTTCGCCGGCTTCCCGGAGGCGGGCGACGCCACCCTGGCGGCCGGCTACGCGCTCTTCGGCGTGGGCTTCGGCATGGTGAACGCGCCGATCACCAACACCGCCGTCTCCGGCATGCCCCGCGCCCAGGCCGGGGTGGCGGCCGCGGTGGCCTCCACCAGCCGGCAGCTCGGGGCGACCCTGGGCGTCGCGGTGACCG
>NZ_JACADT010000838.1:0-2523 GCF_013421635.1 Streptomyces sp. UH6
GCGCGAGGCGGCGAGGTGCGAGGCGGCGATGACAACCCACGGGAAACCGCACTCCCTTCGAGGCTGACGAACCTGACGGACCTGCGGGACCGTCACGCACGGCGACGGAACCGCTCCCCACGGTGGCGGGGGAAACGCGCCAGACAGTAGCCCCGTCCCGGGGCCTCCTCCAAAGACCGCCGGGTCCGAACATGCCCGCGCCCCGCCTCTGACGCAGGTCATCGGCGGGGCGCGCGGTCAGTACGGGTCGCCCGGTTTCATCCGACCGGGTGAAGGCCGCCGGGTTTCGGCGGCGGGTCCGGACCGGCGGGGACCGTTCGGCGGGAGGGTCAGACCCGGACGCCGAACTGGAACGGCATGTTGTTGATCGACTCGTAGCGCACGAAGGTGCCGGTGCGCGGGGCGTGCAGCACCTGGCCGTTGCCGGCGTAGAGGCCGACGTGGTGCAGGTCGCTGTAGAAGATGACCAGGTCGCCGACCTTGAGCTCGCTCATCCCGATGCGCGTGCCGTAGTTGGCCTGCTGCTGGGAGGTGCGCGGCAGGCCGACGCCCGCCTGGCCGTAGGCCCAGGAGGTGAGGCCGGAGCAGTCGAAGGAGCCGGGGCCGGTGGCGCCGTACGAGTACGGCGTGCCGATCTTGCTCTGGGCGGCGGCGAAGGCGTCCGCGGCGCGGCCGGAGGCGGCGGCGCCGCCCCCGCCGGCGAGGGAGGCCGACTGCAGGGCCGACTTGGCTTCGTCCTGGGCCATCTCGGCCCGCTCGGCGGCGGTGAGGGAGTTGAGCAGCTTCTGGGCCTCGGCCAGCTTGCCCTTGACCTCCTGCTGCCGCTTGCCCAGCTCCTCGGTGGTGTCGGAGAGGTCCTCCATCTTGGTGGTGGCCTCTTGGCGCTGCTGGGCGAGCTCGCGCTGCTTGTCCTGGATCTCGGCCAGGGCCTCGACCTGCTGGTTGCTCAACTGGTCGAGGGTGGACGCCTTGTCGAGGTAGTCGTCCGGGTCGGCGGAGAGGAAGAGCTGCATCGAGGAGTCGATGGTGCCGCTGCGGTACTGGGCGGCGGCCGCCATGCCGATCGCGTCACGGAGCTCGTTGAGATCCTCCTGCCCCCGGGCCACGTTGTCCTGGAGGGCGTCGATCTCCTTCTCGAGCTTCTTCTGCTTCTCCTTGGCACCGTTGTACTTCTCGGTGGCCTGCTCCGCCTCTTCGTGGAGCTTGTCGACCTTCTCCTTGACCTCGCCCTTGCTGGGCTTGGCGGGCGCGGCCTGGGCGGAGTTGCCGCCGAGGACGACGGCGGCGGCCGCGGCGGTGGTCAGCACGGTGACGCGTGCGCGGCTCGGCTGCTTGGGTCGACGGTGGGACGCCACGTGGGCGGTCTCCTTCTTCCTTCAGCCGCCTGCCGGAGAGCACACCTGGCGGGCGGTGAGCCTTCGCCGTCACTCCCTCTGAGCGAACACCCGAGCGAAGGTTCGAGGGCTCTGACCCTAGTGACCCTCCTGTGATCAGTTCAAATCCTCAGGTGAAAAATCTCGCCCTCGCCTGCAAACTTTGCACGCAACTCACCTGTGGTGACGTCCGGATGACTTTGCGTCGCGACCGGAAACGGTCAACTCGCCCATAGGTGCGGTGATGTGGCAGAAGGGGCGCCGGTGGTGCTCAGCCGCGGCTGAAGCGCTTCAGGAGCACCGCGGAGGCGACCGGACGGGCGCCCGCGCGGGCCACGCCGTCGGCGACCTCGCGGTCGGTGGAGGCCACCACGACCGGCCGGCCGGAGGGTTCGGCGCGCACGAGCTGGCGGATCAGCTCGTCGGCGGTGATCCCCGGCTTGGAGAAGAGCACCCGTACCCCGCGCGGCGGCGCCAGCAGCACCGGTGCGGCCAGCTCCGCGCCGTCGAAGACGCAGGTGACCTCGCAGCCGGTCTGCGCGGCCAGCGCGGAGAGCTGGCCCAGGAGTCTCAGCCGCTGCTGCTCCAGCGGCATCTGCGGGTAACCGGTCTTGGTCACGTTGTAGCCGTCGACCACCAGATGGGCCTGGGGCAGCGCGAGCAGCTGGTCGAGGATGGCCGGGTCGTCCTCGGAGAGCGCCCGGGCGGCGATGTCCTTGGGCGTCATCCGGCCCGGCTCCACCGCGTCAACGGTCTCGGCGGGCCACACCGACACCGGGGGCAGGGCGAGTTCGCGGCGCAGCCCCTGGGCGGCCTCCAGCACGGTGTCCAGCAGCAGCCGGGCGCGCATGTCCTCGATGCTGCGGCCCTCCCGGACCGCCTTGCGGCTGGCCTCCAGGGCCGCCTCGGTCTCGGACAGCCGGGCCTTGAGGCGCCGGCCCTCGCTCTCCGCCGCGGACACCTGGGCCTGGGCGTGCGCCTTGACCTCGTCGAGCTCGCCGCGGAGTTTGCGCTGCGCGGCCTCGCCCCGCTTGACGTCGCTGAGCGCCGAACGCAGCTTGCGGTGCAGCGACTCGGCCTCCTTGCGGGCGGCCTCGAGTTCGGCGCGCAGCCGTTCGGTCTCGGTGCGGACGTGGTCACGGGCGGCCGC
>NZ_JACADT010000839.1:0-2519 GCF_013421635.1 Streptomyces sp. UH6
CGCACCTGCGCACCCTGGGGGCGGCGTCCGCGCTGACCGGTCTGCCCGCCGAGGAGCTGCGCACCGACCCGGCGGCCAATGTGGAGGGCGGTGCGGCCCTGCTGGCACGGACCCAGCGCGAGCTGGGGCAGCCGCTGAGCGGGAACCCGGCCGACTGGTACGCGGCGATCGCCCGCTACTCCGGTGCGGACGACAGCGCCACGGCCGCCATGTTCGCCCAGGACGTGTTCTCGGTGATCGCGGCCGGCCAGGAGCGGGTGACCGACACCGGCGAGCGGATCGTGCTGGCGGCGGATCCGCGGGCAAAGGCGGACCCGGCGCAGCTGGAGCGGGCCGGGCTGCGCGAGCTCGACCAGGACGGCACCGAGTGCCCGCCGACGGTGGCCTGCGAGTGGATCCCGGCGCCGTACGAGCACCTGGGCGGCGACGATCCGGGCAACTACGGCAACCACGACCTGGCGGACCGCCCCGCGGACCAGTCGGTGGACTACATCGTGGTGCACTCCACCGAGGCGACCTGGGACACCACCCTGATGCTGGTGCAGCGCCCGAGCTACCTGGCGTGGCACTACTCGATCCGTTCCTCCGACGGCCATGTCGCCCAGCACGTCAAGGCCCGTGACGTCGGCTGGCACGCCGGCAACTGGTACGTGAACGCGCACTCGATCGGCGTCGAGCAGGAGGCGTTCCTGGCCCAGCCGGACGCCTGGTTCACGGAGTCGCTGTACCGCTCGTCGGCCCGCCTGGTGAAGTACCTGGCGAAGCGCCACGACGTGCCGCTGGACCGGCAGCACATCCTCAGCCACGACGCGATCCCCGGCGTGACCCCGGCCAACATTCCCGGCATGCACACCGACCCCGGTCCGTACTGGGACTGGGCGCACTACTTCCAGCTGATGGGGGCGCCGTTCCACCGGAACGCCGGCCCGCACGGCGACGTGGTGACGGTCCGCCCGGACTACGCGTCCCACCAGCCCGTCTACACCGGCTGCGTGAGCGCCGGGGTGGCCTGCGCCCCGCACGGCTCCAGCGAGGTGCGGCTGTACGCGGAACCGTCCGAGGACGCCGCGCTGGTGAAGGACATCGGTCTGTACCCGAAGAACGAGGGCCGGACGACGATCGGGGTCAACGACGTCGGTGCCCGTGCCTCGACCGGCCAGCAGTTCGTGGTCGCGGAACGGGCCGGCGACTGGACGGCGATCTGGTACCTGGGGCAGAAGGCCTGGTTCCGCAACCCGGCGGACCGGCCGACCGCGGTGCCGACGAAGGGTCTGGTGGTGACGCCGAAGGCGGGGAGTGAGTCCGTGCCGGTGTACGGGCGGGCGTACCCGGAGGCGTCGGCCTATCCGCCGGGGGTCCCGGTGCAGTCGCTGGCTCCGCTGCCGTACCGGTTCGAGGCCGGGCAGCGGTACGTGGCCGGCGACCGGTTCCACCCGGAGTACTTCTGGAACACGACGTTCGGCGGCAGGGGCACCGTGGTGCGGGGTCAGGAGGACTACTACCAGATCCAGTTGGGTCACCGGGTGGCCTTCGTGAAGGCCTCCGACGTGGACGTCGTCAGGTCCTGATCCGCGGGTGGACACGCGAAGGGGGCCGGACCACCGAGGTGGTCCGGCCCCCTTCGCGTGTGCGGGTCGCGGACGCTCAGCCCTGGCGGAAGAGTTCGGCGGGCAGCGGCTTGAGGAGCGCATAGAGGTCCTCGGTGATCGGGCGGTCCCAGGAGGCGATGGTGACCAGCACGTTGTCGCTGCGGTCGAACTGGACGCAGGAGATCCGGCTCTCGGAGAGCTTGAGGCGGCGGACCACCAGCAGGTTGTCGCCCTGGAGCACCGGCACGTCCTCGGCGCCGGTGACGGTGACCTCCTCGTCGTTCTCCAGCGCCAGCAGCAGCTGGGCGACCTCGAACGGCACCTCGCCCTCGGGGACGTCGCGGGCCGGCGAGCCCTCGGGGAGGTTGCCGATGATCATCGCGGGACCGCGGTTGCCGAACAGGTCGTAGCGGAGGAAGACGCCCTGGCAGCTGCCGTCGGGGGCGGGGAGCAGGCCGGCGCCGAGGTTGCCGGGCCAGTCGCCCGGGTCCATGGCCAGGACGTCGAAGTCGGGCCCGGCGGGCGTGGCGCTGCGGCGGCGGAGGAACGACATGCCGCCATGGTACGTGGCCCGCCGGGCTTCACGGCGTGCGGGCGTTCACTCCCCGGCGGGCCCGGTGCCGTCGGTGTCGCCCGCGTCGCCGTGCGGGTGCGGGGCGACCACGGCCACCGGGGCGGCGGCGTGCAGCAGCACCGCCTGGGTGACGGAGCCGACCATCCGCGTCGGCACCAGCAGCCGCCGTTGGTGGCGGCCGACGACGACCAGCTCGGCGTCCTTGGAGTGGGCGACGAGCCGGCCCGCCGCGTCGCCGCCCTCCACCGCGATCTCGACGGCGACCCGGGGGTGGCGTTCCCGCAGGGGGGCGAGCCTCTCCTCGGCGAGTTCCCGGGTCTCGGCGGCGACGTCGGACTCGTCGATCATCGGCAGCG
>NZ_JACADT010000084.1:0-11449 GCF_013421635.1 Streptomyces sp. UH6
CACAGCGCCACCGCCAGCAGCACCGTGAGCCACGCCAGCAGCCCGTGCACCCGCGTGACGGACTCCCAGTCCACCGGCATCCGCGGCACGTCGCTGGAGTCGCCCGCGTGCGGACCCGCGCCGGTGACCACCGTGCCCACGGCGATCAGCAGCGCCGTCACCACGACCAGCGCCCAGGTCAGCCGCCGCAGCGACGGCGCGACCAGCGGCCGCGGAGCCGCGTCGCCCTCGCCGGCCCGGTGCCACATCACGACCGCGGCCGCGATCAGCGCCGAGGTGAGCATGAAGTGCGCGGCCACCGTGTACGGGTTGAGGCCGACCAGCACCACGATGCCGCCGAGCACCGCGTTGCCCATCACGATCCAGAACTGCAGCCACCCGATCCGCGTCAGCCCCCGGCGGTACGGCTTGACGGAGCGGGCCGCGATGATCGCCCAGCCCACCGCCGCGCACAGCACGTACGTCAGCAGCCGGTTGCCGAACTCGATGACGCCGTGCCAGCCCATCTCGCGCGTGGTGGCGAGAGAGTCCGCCGTGCACTTGGGCCAGGTCGGGCAGCCCAGACCGGAGCCGGTCAGGCGGACGGCACCGCCGGTGACCACGATGACCACCGACATGACCAGCGCGACGAGCGCCGCACGGCGGACCGTCCGGGGGTCGGGGGTCCAGCGGTCGGCGATGTAGGCAAGGGGATTGCGGACCGCCGCTGCGGCTCCGCCACGGATCTCGTTCGGCACGCCCACCATCGTAGGCCCGGGCTTGTGCACGGTTTCACGAGGGGGCGCCGTGCGGGATGTGATGTCACTCCCAGCGGAAGAAACGGCCCGCCGCCGCGAGCCCCGCGGCCGCCCACGCGGCCAGGATCCCGAGGTCGCCCCACGGCACGCCCGCGCCGTGCTGGAGCACGTCCCGCAGTCCGCCGGAGAGCGCCGAGATCGGCAGCAGCCCCAGCACGGACTGCGCCGCCTCCGGGAACTTGTCCAGCGGCACGACGACCCCGCCGCCGACCAGCAGCAGGAGGAAGACCAGGTTGGCCGCGGCCAGGGTGGCCTCCGCCTTGAGCGTGCCCGCCATCAGCAGGCCGAGGCCGGAGAAGGCGGCCGTGCCGAGGAGCAGCAGCAGGAGCACCGTCAGCGGGTCGCCCTGCGGGGACCAGCCCAGCGCGAAGGCGATCGCGGTGAGCAGCGCGATCTGCAGGACCTCGGTGACCAGCACCGAAAGCGTCTTGGCGGTCATCAGCCCCCAGCGCGGGAGCGGCGAGGCGGCCAGCCGCTTGAGCACGCCGTAGCGGCGCTCGAACCCGGTGGCGATGGCCTGGCCGGTGAAGGCCGTGGACATCACCGCCAGCGCCAGCACGCCGGGCGTCAGGAAGTCGACGGCCCGGCCCTCGCCGGTGTCGACGATGTCCACGGAGCTGAAGAGCACCAGCAGCAGCGTCGGGATGACCACGGTGAGCAGCAACTGCTCGCCGTTGCGCAGCAGCATCCGCGCCTCCAGCACGGCCTGCGCGGCGATCATGCGGCCCAGCGGCGCGGCGCCGGGCCTCGGGGAGTAGGTCCCGGTGGCGGTCATGCGCGCAGCTCCTTGCCGGTGAGCTCGAGGAAGACGTCCTCCAGGGTGTGCCGTTCCACGGCGATGCGGTCGGGCATCACGCCGTGCTGGGCGCACCAGGAGGTCACGGTGGCCAGCAACTGGGGGCCGACGTCGCCGGTGACCCGGTAGGAGCCGGGGACGGTCTCGGCGGCGGTGGAGCCGGCGGGCAGCGCCTTGAGCAGCGAGTCCACGTCCAGGCCGGCGCGGCCGGAGAACCGCAGGGTGTTCTCGGCGCCGCCCCGGCACAGCTGCTCGGGGGAGCCCTGGGCGATCACCGTGCCGCCGTCGACGACGGCGACGTCGTCGGCGAGCTGCTCCGCCTCGTCCATGTGGTGGGTGGTGAGGATGACCGACACGCCGTCCTCGCGCAGGTCGCGCACCAGGTCCCAGGTGGCGCGGCGGGCCTGCGGGTCGAGGCCGGCGGTGGGCTCGTCGAGGAAGACCAGCTCCGGGCGGCCGACGACCGCCATGGCCAGCGCGAGCCGCTGCTGCTGGCCGCCGGAGAGCCGGCGGTAGGAGGTGCGCCCGCACGAGCCGAGGCCGAGCCGCTCGATCAGCGCGTCGACGTCCAGCGGATGGGCGTGCAGCTTCGCGACGTGGCGGAGCATCTCCTCGGCGCGGGCGCCGGAGTAGACGCCGCCCGACTGGAGCATCACGCCGATCCGCGGGCGCAGCGCCACCGCCTCGCGGACCGGGTCGAGACCGAGGACGCGGACCGTGCCCGCGTCGGGACGGCGGTAGCCCTCACAGGTCTCGACGGTGGTGGTCTTGCCCGCCCCGTTCGGGCCCAGTACGGCGGTGATGCCCGCCCGGGCCACCAGGTCGAGGCCGTTCACCGCGGTCTTCGATCCGTACCGTTTCACCAGGGCCTGGATGTGGACCACGGGTTCGCTGTGCATGGGACACGAGTCTAGGTTCGCGCCGTGCCCGCCCGGCCCCCGGGTGGCACATCGGCGGCGGCCGGGTGCGGGCGGTGCTCCCGCAGCCGGCCCTCCGCGAAGGCGACCGCGTCGGCGGGCGGGAAGGGACGGGTCCGCGCCGCCCCGGAGCGGCCGTGCGGCACCGGGCCGGGGCGTTCCCGCTCGAACGCCTCCCCCAGCCGGTCGAAGTCGTCGGAGTCGAGCACCACGTCGTGACCGCCCCGCCGTTCACCCGTCCGAGTGGGCTGAGTAAGGAGTGGACCAGCAGCGTCCCGCCTGGTCGCACGCCCAGGGCACACAGGTCGGCGGTGAGCGAGCGGCGGGTCACGAGGGGGCCGGTGAGCGGGGTCGCGGGCATGCGGCGAAGGGTGACCGAGGGGGTTCGGGCCGCGCAGGCGGAATACCCGGTGGGCACCTTTCCGCAGGTCAGGTTAGGTGTACCTAAGTGATGAAGGGCACCGCCGGGCCGGAGGAGCGCGGGTTGTCCGCGCGCCGGTAATTACGCAACAATGGCGTTGTGAAAAACGTCGGCCAGGGAGACTGCGGTCCGGAAGAGAATGCGACCGGGGAGCGTTCCACACGCAACCGGGTCGCGCGCTCGATCCTGGACCACGGCCCTTCGACCGTCGCCGAACTCGCGGGGCGACTGAGGCTGACCCAGGCGGCCGTGCGCCGGCATCTGGACGCGCTGGCGGCCGACGACGTGGTCGAGGCCCGTGAGCGCCGGGTGTACGGCGCCCGCACGCGCGGGCGGCCCGCGAAGGTGTTCGTGCTGACCGACGGCGGCCGGGACGCCTTCGACCAGTCGTACGACCAGCTGGCCAAGGACGCGCTGCGCTGGATCGCGGACCAGGAGGGTGGTGAGCGGGCGGTGGCCGCCTTCGCCCGTGCCCGGCTGGCCGCGCAGGCCGGGCAGTACCGCAAGGCCCTGGAAGCCGTCCCGCCGGAGGACAAGGCGGAGGCGCTGGCCAGGGCGCTGTCCGCGGACGGGTACGCTGCCAGTGCGCGCAGCGCTCCCTCCCCGCAACTCGGCGAGCAGCTCTGCCAGCATCACTGCCCGGTCGCCCACGTCGCTGAGGAGTTCCCGCAGCTGTGCGAGGCGGAGACGGAGATCTTCTCCGAGCTGCTGGGCACCCACGTCCAGCGACTGGCGACGATCGCGCACGGTGACGGCGTCTGCACGACGTTCATCCCCAAGATTTCCAAGATCGACGGTCACGCAACCGGTGATCACTCATCAGCTACGAGCACGGCCGGGAGGAACCCCGCATGACTCTCCCCACGGAGACTGCCCACCCCGAACTCGAGGGTCTGGGTAAGTACGAGTACGGCTGGGCGGACCCCGACGCGGCCGGCGCCTCCGCCAAGCGCGGCCTGAACGAGGACGTCGTCCGGGACATCTCGGCGAAGAAGTCCGAGCCGGAGTGGATGACGAAGCTGCGCCTGAAGGGCCTGGGCCTCTTCGAGAAGAAGCCCATGCCGAACTGGGGCTCGGACCTCTCGGGGATCGACTTCGACAACATCAAGTACTTCGTGCGGTCCACCGAGAAGCAGGCGACGTCCTGGGAGGAACTGCCCGAGGACATCAAGAACACCTACGACCGGCTGGGCATCCCGGAGGCCGAGAAGCAGCGCCTGGTCGCCGGTGTCGCCGCCCAGTACGAGTCGGAGGTCGTCTACCACCAGATCCGCGAGGACCTGGAGGAGCAGGGCGTCATCTTCCTGGACACCGACACGGCCCTGAAGGAGCACCCGGAGCTCTTCAAGGAGTACTTCGGCACCGTCATCCCGGCCGGCGACAACAAGTTCGCCGCGCTGAACACGGCCGTGTGGTCCGGCGGCTCCTTCATCTACGTGCCGAAGGGCGTGCACGTCGAGATCCCGCTCCAGGCCTACTTCCGTATCAACACGGAGAACATGGGCCAGTTCGAGCGGACCCTGATCATCGTCGACGAGGGCGCCTACGTGCACTACGTCGAGGGCTGCACGGCGCCGATCTACCAGTCGGACTCCCTGCACTCCGCGGTCGTCGAGATCATCGTCAAGAAGAACGCCCGCTGCCGCTACACGACCATCCAGAACTGGTCGAACAACGTCTACAACCTGGTCACCAAGCGCGCCGTGGCGTACGAGGGCGCGACCATGGAGTGGATCGACGGCAACATCGGCTCCAAGGTGACGATGAAGTACCCGGCCGTCTACCTGATGGGCGAGCACGCCAAGGGCGAGACCCTGTCCATCGCCTTCGCGGGCGAGGGCCAGCACCAGGACGCCGGCGCGAAGATGGTCCACATGGCGCCGAACACGTCGTCCAACATCGTCTCCAAGTCGGTGGCGCGCGGCGGCGGCCGTACCTCCTACCGCGGTCTGATCGAGATCGGCGAGGGCGCCCCCGGCTCCAAGTCGAACGTGCTCTGCGACGCGCTGCTGGTCGACACCATCTCCCGCTCCGACACGTACCCCTACGTGGACGTGCGCGAGGACGACGTCTCCATGGGCCACGAGGCGACCGTCTCCAAGGTCTCCGAGGACCAGCTCTTCTACCTGATGAGCCGCGGTCTCTCCGAGTTCGAGGCGATGGCGATGATCGTGCGCGGCTTCGTCGAGCCGATCGCCAAGGAGCTGCCCATGGAGTACGCCCTCGAGCTCAACCGGCTGATCGAGCTCCAGATGGAGGGCGCGGTCGGCTGACGCCCGGCCCGCCGTCCCTCCCGTCAAGTCCCTGAAGCAACGAAAGCGAGCATGACGACAGCCATGGCTGACGCTCAGAATGCCCCGGTGGGCTCCACCACCGCCGGATCCATCGCGGTGGCCGCCGAGTCGACCGTCGCCACGCGCATGAGCGCGCCGCCCTCCTTCGACGTGGCGGACTTCCCGGTCCCGCACGGCCGTGAGGAGGAGTGGCGGTTCACCCCGCTGGCGCGCCTGCGCGGCCTGCACGACGGCACCGCGACCGCCGACGGTGACGGCGTGAAGGTCACCGTGGACGCCCCCGAGGGCGTCACCGTCGAGTCCGTCGGCCGCGAGGACGCCCGCCTCGGCCGGGCCGGCAAGCCCGTCGACCGGGTCGCCGCCCAGGCGTACTCGGCGTTCGAGCAGGCCACCGTGGTGACGGTGCCCAAGGAGACCGTGCTGAGCGAGCCGGTCCGCGTGTCCGTGGCCGGCCAGGGCGGCACCTGCTTCGCCCACACCGTGGTGGAGCTCGGCGCGTTCGCCGAGGCCGTCGTCGTGGTGGACCACAGCGGTGACGCCGTCTACGCGGGCAACGTCGAGTACGTGCTCGGCGACGGCGCCAAGCTGACCGTCGTCTCCGTGCAGGACTGGGACGAGAAGGCGGTGCACGCCGGCCAGCACAACGCGCTGGTCGGCCGCGACGCCACCTTCAGGTCCGTCGTCGTCACCTTCGGCGGCGACGTCGTCCGCCTGCACCCGCGGGTCGAGTACGCCGCCCCCGGCGGCGAGGCCGAGCTGTTCGGCCTGTACTTCACCGACCAGGGGCAGCACCAGGAGCACCGCCTCTTCGTCGACCACAACATCCCGCACTGCAAGTCCAACGTGGTCTACAAGGGCGCCCTCCAGGGCGAGCAGGCCCACGCGGTGTGGATCGGCGACGTGCTGATCGAGGCCGCCGCCGAGGGCACCGACACCTACGAGATGAACCGCAACCTGGTTCTGACCGACGGCGCCCGCGTCGACTCCGTGCCGAACCTCGAGATCGAGACCGGCGAGATCGTCGGCGCCGGCCACGCCAGCGCCACCGGCCGCTTCGACGACGAGCAGCTCTTCTACCTGATGGCCCGCGGCATCCCGGAGTACGAGGCCCGCCGCCTCGTCGTCCGCGGCTTCTTCGCCGAGCTGGTCCAGCAGATCGGCGTCGCCGACATCGAGGAGCGCCTGCTCGCCAAGATCGACGAGGAGCTGGAGGCGTCGGTCGCATGACCTTCGTACGCGCCTGCGCACTGAGCGAGCTGGAGGAGGACACCCCCCGGCGGGTGGAACTCGACGGCACGCCGGTCGCCGTCGTGCGCACCGAGGGCGAGGTGTTCGCGATCAACGACATCTGCTCGCACGCGAACGTCTCCCTCTCCGAGGGCGAGGTGGAGGACTGCCAGATCGAGTGCTGGCTGCACGGCTCCGCGTTCGACCTCCGCACCGGCAAGCCGTCCGGTCTTCCCGCGACGCGCCCCGTCCCCGTATACCCCGTAAAGATCGAAGGGGACGACGTGCTCGTCTCCCTCACCCAGGAGTCCTGAGGCACCCATGGCAACGCTTGAAATCCGAGACCTGCACGTCACCGTCGAGGCCGACAACGCCACGAAGGAGATCCTCAAGGGCGTCGACCTCACCGTGAAGCAGGGCGAGACGCACGCCATCATGGGCCCCAACGGCTCCGGCAAGTCGACTCTCGCCTACTCCCTGGCGGGTCACCCGAAGTACACGATCACCGGCGGCACGGTCACCCTCGACGGCGAGGACGTCATCGAGATGTCCGTCGACGAGCGCGCCCGCGCCGGCCTGTTCCTCGCCATGCAGTACCCGGTCGAGGTCCCCGGCGTCTCGGTGTCGAACTTCCTGCGCACCTCCGCCACCGCCATCCGCGGCGAGGCCCCCAAGCTGCGCACCTGGGTGAAGGAGGTCAAGGAGGCCATGGAGCGCCTCAACATGGACCCCGCCTTCGCCGAGCGCAACGTCAACGAGGGCTTCTCCGGCGGTGAGAAGAAGCGCCACGAGATCCTCCAGCTCGAGCTGCTCAAGCCGAAGGTCGCGATCCTCGACGAGACCGACTCCGGCCTCGACGTCGACGCCCTGCGCGTCGTCTCCGAGGGCGTCAACCGCGTCCGCGAGAGCGGCGAGGTCGGCACCCTGCTGATCACGCACTACACGCGCATCCTGCGCTACATCAAGCCCGACCACGTCCACGTCTTCGCGAACGGCCGCATCGTCGAGTCCGGCGGTCCCGAGCTGGCCGACAAGCTGGAGAACGAGGGCTACGAGGCGTACACGAAGGGCGGCGCTTCCGAGTGACTCACCTGCCGGGCCTCCTCGACGACCTTGAGGCGATCCGCAAGGACTTCCCCCTCCTGGACCGCGAGGTCCACGACGGCCGGAAGATCGTGTACCTGGACAACGCGGCGACGTCGCAGAAGCCGCGCCAGGTGCTCGACGCCCTCAGTGCCTACTACGAGCGCCACAACGCCAATGTCCACCGCGGGGTGCACGTGCTCGCCGAGGAGGCCACGGCACTGTACGAAGGCGCGCGCGACAAGGTGGCGGCGTTCGTCAACGCCCCCAGTCGCGACGAGGTGATCTTCACCAAGAACGCCTCCGAGTCGCTGAACCTCGTCGCCAACATGCTCGGCTGGGCCGACGAGCCCTACCGGGTGGACAGCGACACCGAGATCGTCATCACGGAGATGGAGCACCACTCCAACATCGTGCCGTGGCAGCTGCTCGCGCAGCGCACGGGCGCGAAGCTGAAGTGGTTCGGCCTCACCGACGACGGCCGCCTCGACCTGTCGAACATCGAGGAGGTCATCACCGAGAAGACGAAGATCGTCTCCTTCGTGCTGGTCTCCAACATCCTCGGCACGCACAACCCGGTCGAGGAGATCGTGCGGCGTGCCCAGGAGGTCGGCGCGCTGGTCTGCGTCGACGCCTCCCAGGCCGCCCCGCACATGCCGCTGGACGTGCAGGCGCTGGGCGCCGACTTCGTGGCCTTCACCGGTCACAAGATGTGCGCCCCCACCGGCATCGGCGTGCTCTGGGGCCGCCAGGAGCTCCTGGAGGACCTGCCCCCGTTCCTCGGCGGCGGCGAGATGATCGAGACGGTCTCGATGAGCTCGTCGACCTACGCCCCGGCGCCCCACAAGTTCGAGGCGGGCACCCCGCCGATCGCCCAGGCGGTCGGTCTCGGCGCGGCGATCGACTACCTGTCGGCCATCGGCATGGAGAAGATCCACGCGCACGAGAAGGCGATCACCGAGTACGCGGTCAAGCGCCTGATCGAGGTCCCCGACCTGCGGATCATCGGCCCGGCCACGGCCGAGGACCGCGGCGCGGCGATCTCCTTCACGCTCGGCGACATCCACCCGCACGACGTGGGCCAGGTCCTCGACGAGCAGGGCATCGCGGTCCGGGTCGGGCACCACTGCGCCCGGCCGGTCTGCCTGCGGTACGGAATTCCCGCGACCACGCGAGCGTCGTTCTATCTGTACTCCACGCCGGCCGAGGTCGACGCCCTGGTCGACGGCCTGGAGCACGTTCGGAACTTCTTCGGCTGAGAGGACGCGGCAAAGCCGTGAAGCTGGATTCGATGTACCAGGACGTCATCCTGGACCACTACAAGAACCCGCACGGGCGTGGTCTGCGTGACGGCGACGCCGAGGTGCACCACGTCAACCCCACCTGCGGTGACGAGATCACCCTGCGCGTGAAGTACGACGGCGACACGGTCACCGACGTGTCGTACGAGGGGCAGGGCTGCTCCATCAGCCAGGCCTCCGCGTCCGTGCTCAACGAGCTGCTCGTCGGCAAGGAGCTGGACGAGGCGCGCAGGATCCAGGAGACCTTCCTGGAGCTGATGCAGTCCAAGGGGAAGATCGAGCCGGACGACGCCATGGAGGAGGTGCTGGAGGACGCGGTCGCGTTCGCCGGCGTCTCCAAGTACCCGGCCCGGGTGAAGTGCGCCCTGCTGAGCTGGATGGCCTGGAAGGACGCGACCGCGCAGGCGCTGGGCGCCGAGGAGAAGGAGACGACCGCATGAGCGAGACGGTTGAGATGAAGCCCGCCTCCGAGGAAGAGGTCCGCGAGGCCCTGCTGGACGTCGTCGACCCCGAGCTGGGCATCGACGTCGTCAACCTGGGCCTGATCTACGGCGTGCACGTCGACGACGCGAACATCGCCACCGTGGACATGACGCTGACCTCGGCGGCCTGCCCGCTGACCGACGTCATCGAGGACCAGGCGAAGTCGGCCACCGACGGCCTGGTCAGCGAGCTGCGGATCAACTGGGTCTGGATGCCGCCGTGGGGCCCGGACAAGATCACCGACGACGGCCGCGAGCAGCTGCGGGCGCTGGGCTTCAACGTCTGACGTCCGCCGCGCCGCCCGCGGTGCGCAGTCGCGACGGCCCCTCTCCCCCATCCGTGCCGGGTGGGGGAGAGGGGCCGTCGTCGTGCTCGGGGAGGGGTCAGGCGGTGCTGCCGCGGAGGATCGACGTCATCTTCTTGCCCCGGGCCAGCTCGTCGACCAGCTTGTCCATCCAGCGGATCCGCCGCATCAGCGGGTCCTCGATCTCCTCGACGCGGTGGCCGCAGATCACACCGGTGATCAGCGAGGCGTTCGGGTTCATGGCGGGGGCCTCGTCGAAGAAGGTCTCCAGGTCCGTCCCGTCGGCGGCCGTCCGGTCCAGCCCGGCGTCGTCGTAGCCGGTGAGCCAGGTGATCACCTGGCGGACCTCCGCCTCGGTGCGGCCCTTGCGCTCCACCTTCGTCACGTACAGCGGATAGACCGAGGCGAAGGTCATGCGCCTGATGCGGTCGGCGGCCACGGTGTGCTCCCCACGTCGTCGGTCGCTCCCACTGTAGTGGCGCGGGGAGCATGCGCCCAGGTCCCGCCGGGTGTGCGCGCTCAGCCGCCGCGGACCACCCGGAGCGCCTCCGTCACGCTCGCCACCACGTCGGTGACCGGGTAGAGGACCCGGCGGACCGTGCGGTCCCGGTCGACCACCAGTGTCAGCCGCTTCAGGCGGCTCACCCCGCCGGCCCGGAAGGTGGGCAGGCGCAGCGCCGCGGTCAGGGCCAGGTCCGCGTCCGACAGCAGCGGGAAGCGCAGCCGCTCCGCGTCGGCGAACGCCCGCTGTTCGTCCGGGCGCTGGGTGGAGACGCCGTGCACGGTGGCGCCCGCCGCGGTGAACTCGGCGAGGCTGTCGCGGTAGGTGCACGACTCCAGCGTGCAGCCCGGCGCGCCCGGGATGCCGGCCCAGCCCGGGGGATAGGCGTCCTTGCGGGCGTAGGCGCCGGGGAAGCAGTAGAGGACCGTGAACGGGGTGTCGGGGGAGACCGGGTCGCGGGGCTCGCCGTCCAGGTCGGTCAGGGTCAGCGGGGGCACCCGGGTTCCGGTCAGGTCCAGCACGCGGGCCGCCTCCGCGGACCGGTCCGTCGCCGTGGCCATGGTCTCTCCCTCCCCCAGGAGCCAGGTGTCCCCCCAGTCCTGGAGCGCGATCAGCACGGGCAGCAGGGCGCGCCCGCGCGGCGTCAGCCGGTACTCGTGGCGGACCGGCCGTTCCTGGTACGGCTCCCGGGAGAGCACCCCGGAGTCCACGAGCAGTCTCAGCCGCTCGGCCAGCACCTTGCGGGACATGCCGAGCTCGCGCTGGAGCTCCTCGAAGCGGTGCAGGCCGCGCGCGGTGTCGCGCACGATCAGCAGCGTCCACCAGTCGCCGACCACGTCCAGGGACTGCGCGATGGCGCAGTGGGCGTCGTGGAGGCTGGTGCGCTGGGGCATGGCCGGACTCGCTTCGTCGGGGTGCGTCGCGGAGCACCGAGGAGGTGTTGACCCGAGGCCGCCATGCTGACATAGTCCGTTCCCAAAAGGAACTGACCTGCTGGGCGTCCCGTCGGGGGGCGGAGGTTCGAGGGCCGACGGCCGAAGTTCCGGGGGGCCGAGGGCGGGGGTGCGGGGGATGCGCGGGCTGCGGGAACTGCCGGGGGTGGTCTGGCTGCTGGCGGTGGGCGTCTTCGTCAACGCCTTCGTCAGCTTCGTCTTCGTCTTCGTCTTCCTGTACCTGACCGGTCCGCGCGGGATCGAGGCCGGGGCGGCCGGGCTGGTGATGGGGGCGGCGGGGCTCGGCCTGATGGCCGGCAACTTCACCGGGGGCTGGTTCGGCGACCGGTACGGGCACCGGCGGACGCTGCTGGCGGCGGCCGCCTGCGGGG
>NZ_JACADT010000840.1:0-2518 GCF_013421635.1 Streptomyces sp. UH6
GCGGCGCGGCCCGCGGGAGGAAGCAGGCCGCCGCGGAAGCGGCGGGGAACGGTGCGGGCCGGCAGCGTGGTGCGGCGGTCGCCGCACCGGAGACGGGAGGCAGGGGCGTGAGGACGAGGAAGAGCACGGCCGCGGCGGTGCCCAAGGCGCGGGTGGAAGCGGGGGACCTGGCGGTCCGGCCCGGGGAGGACCCATGGACCCCTCAGGAGGTGGAGGAGGCACGCGGCGAGCTGGAGGGAGAGGCCACCCGGCTGCGCGCGGAGATCGCGCAGGCGGAACGCGCCCTCGCCGGACTGATGCGTGACTCCGGCGACGGCGCGGGCGACGACCAGGCGGACACCGGCGCCAAGAACATCACGCGCGAGCACGAACTGGCCCTCGCGTCGGCCGCGCGCGAGACGCTGACCCAGACCGAGCACGCCCTGGAACGCCTGGAGGCCGGGGCCTACGGCCTCTGCGAGAGCTGCGGCCAGGCCATCGGGAAGGCCCGCATGCAGGCCTTCCCCCGGGCCACCCTCTGTGTGGAGTGCAAGCAGAAACAGGAACGGAGGCACTGACCACAGCGCCCGCCGGAGTCGTGCCGTACGCTCTCCTTTCAGTCAGGTACCCAGGCCGAAGGACTCACGTGGCAGAGGCGGAGCGCATCATCGGTACGCCGGAGACTCCGGACGAGGCGGCAGCCCCGGAGGAGAACGAGGAGCAGCGGGCACCACGCGGCAAGCGGCGCGTGACCGTGCTGATCCTCGTCGCCGTGCTGGCCTACGCCCTCGACCTGGTCAGCAAGCTGATCGTGGTGGCCGAGCTGGAGCCGGGCGACCGGTCCGTCGAGCTGCTCGGCCAGTGGCTGCGCCTGGACGTGATCCGCAACGCGGGCGCGGCCTTCGGTTTCGGCGAGGCGTTCACCATCATCTTCACGGTGA
The DNA here is from genome assembly GCF_013421635.1 of Streptomyces sp. UH6. Taxonomy (NCBI): domain Bacteria; kingdom Bacillati; phylum Actinomycetota; class Actinomycetes; order Kitasatosporales; family Streptomycetaceae; genus Streptomyces; species Streptomyces sp. UH6. The sequence goes on from NZ_JACADT010000840.1 coordinate 921, forward strand.
TCGCGGCCGCCGTGATCGTGGTGATCTTCCGCCTCGCGCGCAAGCTGTACAGCGCCCCGTGGGCGGTCGCGCTGGGCCTGCTGCTGGGTGGCGCGCTGGGCAACCTCACCGACCGGATCTTCCGCTCGCCGGGCGTCTTCGAGGGCGCCGTGGTCGACTTCATCGCGCCCCGGCACTTCGCCGTGTTCAACCTGGCGGACTCGGCGATCGTCTGCGGCGGCATCCTGATCGTGCTGCTCTCCTTCAAGGGCCTGGACCCCGACGGAACGGTCCACAAGGACTGACCCGCGCGGGCCGCCGGAGGCGGCGGCGGGCGGCCGGGCAAGGCCGCGGACCGCGGCGTGTCACCCGTCCGGCATACTCGACGGGTGAGCACGATTCCCGAGATCCGAACCCTGCCCGTGCCGGACGGCCTGGAGGGCGAGCGCGTCGACGCCGCCATCTCCCGGATGCTCGGCTTCTCCCGGACCAAGGCGGCCGAGCTGGCCGCGGCGGGCAAGGTGCAGGTCGACGGGGTGGTCGTCGGCAAGTCCGAGCGCGTCTCCGGCGGCGCCTGGCTCGAGGTGGAGATGCCGCAGGCCCCCGCCCCCGTCCAGGTGGTCGCCGAGCCCGTCGAGGGCATGGAGATCGTGCACGACGACGACGACATCGTCGTGATCGTCAAGCCGGTCGGCGTGGCCGCGCACCCGTCGCCGGGCTGGACCGGCCCGACCGTGATCGGCGGGCTGGCCGCGGCCGGCTACCGGATCTCCACCTCCGGCGCCGCCGAGCGCCAGGGCATCGTGCACCGGCTGGACGTCGGCACCTCCGGCCTGATGGTCGTCGCGAAGTCCGAGCACGCGTACACGTCGCTGAAGCGCCAGTTCAAGGAGCGCACGGTCGACAAGCGCTATCACACGCTGGTGCAGGGCCACCCGGACCCGACCAGCGGCACCATCGACGCCCCGATCGGCCGTCACCCCAGCAGCGACTGGAAGTGGGCGGTCACCGCCGAGGGCAAGGCGTCGGTCACCCACTACGACCTGATCGAGGCCTTCCGGGCGGCGTCCCTGCTGGACGTGAAGCTGGAGACCGGCCGCACCCACCAGATCCGCGTGCACATGTCGGCCCACCGGCACCCCTGCGTCGGCGACCTCACCTACGGGGCCGACCCGACGCTGGCCAAGCGGCTCGGACTGGCCCGGCAGTGGCTGCACGCCGTGCGGCTGGGTCTGGAGCACCCCGGCACCGGTGAGTGGGTGGAGTTCGCCAGCGACTACCCCGAGGACCTGCGGAAGGCCCTGGACAAGGTGCGTGAGGAGACCTACGCGTGAGCGTCCCCGCCGTCCCCGCCGTCACCGTGCGCCTCGCCGAGGACCCCGCCGACCGGGAGGCGTGCTTCCGGGTCCGCAAGGAGGTCTTCGTCGCCGAGCAGAACGTCCCCGAGGAGATCGAGTACGACGCGCTGGACGCGCACGCGGTGCACGTCCTGGCGGTCCGTGAGGACGGCGTGCCGCTGGGGACCGGGCGCCTGCTGTTCGGCGAGGTCGCCGCGAAGAAGACCGGCGGCGACCCGGCAGCGGGGTCGCTGGGGCGGCTCGCGGTGCTGCGGGAGGCCC
>NZ_JACADT010000841.1:0-2515 GCF_013421635.1 Streptomyces sp. UH6
TGCGTCGCTTCGACGTCACGGGCGACGGCCTGGGCGAGCAGCGTCCGCATCACGAGGACGAGGAGCGCGACCCCCAGGATGGCCACGCCGATCCCGCCCATGATGACGGTGACGCCCGGGTCCTCCCGCTGTCCCGGGGCGTTGAGGGCCGTGACCGTGAACCACAGGAGGGCGGCCGCCACGATCGCGCCGATCACACCGTCCACGTACCGGAAGGCGGCGTGGGAGAACACGGTCCCGCGACGCACCATCGTCACCAGCCGCCACACGCAGACCCCGGCGACCTGGACGCAGACCATGCCGAGGATGGTGATCAGGCGCAGGGGGGTGAGCGGGAGCGACCCGTCCTCCCGATCGGTGGCCAACGCCCACGCCATCCCCGCCTGTACGAACACGGTGCCTGCGAGCACCACCACGAGCACGGCGCGCAGCGCGTGCACGGTCAGCTTCCCCACGACCCATCCTTCCATTGAGTTGCGATGGAAATCTATTGACTTTCGATAGGTGACGCAAGAGTCGGCGGCAGTCGACCGGCTCAGGCCGATGAGATCGCCCCTGATGTCGGACATGACAGGCGCGGGGCGGAGGCCCAGTGCTGTGATCCTCAGGATCACGGCGGGCCGACGGGGGCGGCCGTCGAGGAAGGGAGGGGGGGACGGGGACGGGGTGGCGCTGCGGATCCGGCGCGCTGCCGGCGCGCTGCCGGGGTACTCGCACTGGCGGCGCTGCTGCCGCTGACCGGATGCGGCGACGGTGCCCGCTCCGGGGGCGAGGGCTCGACGGCGGCTGCGAGCGAGGCCGCCCGGGCGTTCCAGCGGGCGTCGGTGGACCAGGACCGGGAGGCCGCCTGCGACGGCGCCGGAGACGGTCCTGCACAGCGCGCTGCGGCTCGTGCCCGGCGAAGACGGCGGCCGGCTCGTCGATCAGATGGTCAGCCTCGACGAGACCGCGGGCAAGGGCACCGAGGCCGTACGGGCCGCGATGTCCCGCCGTTGACGACCACGCCGGCGCAGCGCTCCGCGTGCGGGGACGGCCCCGCCGCCGAGGTGTCCGTTCACCTCGGCGGCGGGGCCGTCCGCTCGCTCAGAGCTTGTCCGTGAGGTCGGGCCCCAGCCCGTCGATCAGATCGGGCTCCGCGATGCCGTGACCGTCGGCCTGCCCGAAGTAGGTGGGGTCACCCGGTTGGGCCGGCGCCCCCAGCAGCGCTTCCAGGTCACGGAGCGCCGCGGCGAGTCGCGGGGCGTTCCGGTCGCGGAGTGCGGGGTGCGGGACCCCCTTGAAGTCGCAGTACCCCCAGATGTCGTGGAACACCGCGACCTCCGCGGCCAGGTTGCGCTCGTCGGGGTACACGGTCAGCTCGACGAGGCCGGGTTCGGAGCGCGCCTCGCCCTCGGCGTCCAGCCAGGTGCCCGTCCCGGAGACGACGAAGTATCCCGGTACCGCCTCGGGGAAGGCGACCGGCTGGGCCTGCCGCACCTTCTGCGCCAGTTCCGCCCCGTCGAGTTGGCCCCGCAGGGAGATGTCCGCCCCCAGACCGATACCCCCGCGGCCGAAGACGGTCCATCCCCAGGCGAGACGGTCCGGATCCAGCAGCCGGTGCTCGCGCAGCACGGCGGTCATCCGTGCCGCGACCAACAGTGCCGATTCCAGGCCCGGTTGGGCGAGATCGTTCAACTCCCATTCCCAGGAGGCACTTTCCTCGGGCGCGCGCATCAAGATTGCCATGCGATGTCCTATGGATAGATCTGGCCGTTGGGAGGAACAGTGATCGAGCCGTCCCGGAAACGGACCTCGAAGGTAGCACCGGTCTTCCCGGCGTAGAACTCGAGGTCGGCGAGGGTCTTCTCGGTGAGCGCACCGATGGTGTCCTGCACGTCCAGGATGGCGACCTTGGGGCCGGAGATCTCACCGGCCAGCTGCTTGCTCGCGATCTTACGGGCGGCCGAGGAGATGCCGTGCTCGTTCTGCACGTCCTTGAGCTGGCACCCGTACGTCACGTCGTCCGGCGTCCTGATCTCGCCGTCGCGCTTCACCAGGACGTCGAGGTCCAGGTTGCTGCCCGGGTTCTTGTACTCGAACGCCACGCCGTCGGCGCCGTGCTTCTTGAGTTCCGTCGCGAACTCCAGCGCCTGGTGGACGGCGGGCATCATCCCCTTCTGCTTCACCTGCTTCAACAGGTCCAGGTAGCCGGGCGAGTTCTCGAACGTCCCGCGGGCGATGTGCTCGGCGACGCCCGCGCCGTAATCCCCCTTGCCCAACTGGGTGAGCAGGCGCTGCTGGTCCTGCGGCGACATCTTCACCCGGTCGAGGCTCGCCGTGACCGCGGCCTCCTGGTCCGGGCGCATCGGGCCCGTGGTCGGGCTCGCGGTCCGGTCGGCCACGCCGACCCGCTCCGGGTCCAGGACCGGCTTGTCCCCACCGGGGCCGTCGGGACCGTCGGGGCCGTCAGGGCCGTCAGGGCCGTCCCCACCGGGACCGTCGCCACCGGGACCGTCACCGGAGCCACCCGGGCCAT
>NZ_JACADT010000842.1:0-2510 GCF_013421635.1 Streptomyces sp. UH6
GCTGCACGAGTGGGTGTCTCCCGTGGAGGGACGGTGCCGGTGGGATGCTCAGCATCGTGCCACACGTCACACTGCCCGGGAACCGCGGGGTGGAGGTGTGCGCAGGCCGTCCACGGGGCGGACACGGCACGTCGACAGCCCTCCGCACCGCGGCGGGGAGGAGGCCCGGCCAACAGTGAGGCGCACCGGCCGGGTTGCCGTGCGGGGCGCGGCAACCCGGCCGGTGCGCCGGGGAGTTGCGGGGCGTGCGCACGGGGTGCGCACGCCGGGCGGGGCTGTGTGGTGCTGCCGGGGCTAGCGGGAACCGCCGTCGGCGTTGGGGCCGGCGTAGTCCTCGCCGTAGGCGCCCTTGGCGGGGCGGCGGCGGCGCATGGGCGGCTCGACGCCGTCCGCGAGGCGGCGGGCGGTGAGCAGGAAGCCGGTGTGGCCGATCATCCGGTGGTCCGGACGGACCGCGAGGCCCTCGATGTGCCAGTTGCGGATCATCGACTCCCAGGCCGTCGGCTCGTTGAAGCAGCCCATCTCACGGATGGACTCGACGGTGCGGGCGAGCTGCGTGGTGGTGGCCACGTAGCAGCAGAGGATGCCGCCGGGCACGAGGGCCTTGGAGACCGCCTCCAGGCACTCCCAGGGCGCGAGCATGTCGAGGATGACCCGGTCGACCTCGGTGTCGCTCAGGTTGTCCTGGAGGTCGCCCACGGTGAGCTGCCAGGCGGGGTGCTCGCCGCCGAAGTAGCGCTCCACGTTCTGCTTCGCGATCTCGGCGAAGTCCTCGCGGCGCTCGTAGGAGTGCAGCATGCCCTGGTCGCCGATGGCGCGCAGCAGGAAGGAGCTGAGCGATCCGGAGCCGACGCCGGCCTCCACGACGCGCGCGCCGGGGAAGATGTCGGCGAAGGCGAGGATCTGCCCCGCGTCCTTGGGGTAGACCACGGCGGCGCCGCGGGGCATGGACAGGACGTAGTCGGGGAGCAGGGGGCGCAGCGCCAGATAGGCGACGTTCCCCGTGGTGCGGACAACGCTGCCCTCGGGGGCGCCGATCAGCTCGTCGTGCGGGAAGGAACCCTTGTGGGTGTGGAAGTTCTTTCCCGCTTCCAGCGTGAACGTGTAGTGGCGGCCCTTGGGGTCGGTCAGCTGAACCTGGTCCCCGACCTTGAAGGGCCCGCGCCTGCGGGCGGCACCGGTCGGTTCGGACATGTGACCAGCCTACCGGTCCGCGGAGGGTGTCCCGACCGGGCGGGCCCGGCGGGCGGCCCGGTGCGGATGCTCAGTGGGAACGGGTCATGGCCTTGACGAAGGCGTGCTCGACGTCGGCGGCGGAGAGGACGCCGTAGATCTCGCCGGTCTCCTCGACCACCAGGTACTCCGTGGCGGGGGTGGCCCGCAGGGCCTCCAGGAGATCCTCGCCCTCCAGCTCGGCGGAGACCCGCATGCCCTCGGTGAGGCCGGTCGCCAGGGTGCTCACCGCGACCCAGGGACGACGGTGCTCGGGCACCCCGGCGATGCCGGTCTCGCGGACCAGGGAGATCGGCAGGCCCGAGGCGTCCACCACGACGAGGGCGCGGGCGCCGGCCGCGTTGGCGCGGCGCAGCGCCTCGGAGACGGGGGTGTCCGGCTGCACGGGGACGGCACGACGGGTGAGGGTGCGGGCGCGCAGGTCGGGCAGGTGCTCGCGCAGCCGGGCCATGCGGAGGCTGTTGCCCGCGCCGGTCCACATGATCGCGGCGACGATGGCGGCGAGCAGCGCGTCCAGGACCGTGTCCATGCCGTCGGTCTGGGCCTCGCCGACGGCGCCGGAGCGGGTGAGCAGCGGGAAGCCGATCAGGACGGCGACGGCCAGCGCCCGGCCCGCCCAGGCGGCGGCGACGGTGCCGCTCATGGGCCTTCCGGTGATCTTCCAGACCACGGCACGGAGCATCCGGCCGCCGTCCAGGGGGAGGCCCGGGAGCAGGTTGAAGGCGGCGACGATCAGGTTGGAGATCATCAGGCCGCCCAGCAGCACGCCCGGCACGGTGCCGGGCTCCACGGCGAAGAGGGTCAGGTAGAAGATCCCGGCCAGGACGAGGGAGAGGAGCGGGCCCACGAAGGCCAGCACGAACTCCCGGCCGGGGGTCTCGGACTCCTTGCCGATGTCCGAGAAACCGCCGAAGAACTGGAGCTGGATGCGGCGCACCGGCAGCTTGAAGCGGAGGGCGGCGACGGTGTGGGCCAGCTCGTGGACCAGCACGGAGGCGTAGAGGGCCAGGGCGAAGGAGAGGGAGACCAGGTAGCGGGCGGCGCCGAGGTCGGGGAGGATCGGCTCGAGCCGGTCGCCGAAGACCCAGGTGATCAGGGCGGCGACCAGGAAGAAGCTGGGCGAGACGTAGACGGGGACCCCGAAGGGGCGTCCCATCAGGAGCCCGCTGCGGGGTTCCTTCTCCCGGTCCTCGTCCTGCGTGTCCCGTGTCCGCACGGGCCCGTGCCCTCCGGCGAGCGTGCGCCCCGACGGGGTCTCCCCGGGCCCCCGCACCGGC
>NZ_JACADT010000843.1:0-2508 GCF_013421635.1 Streptomyces sp. UH6
TCCACCCGGTACGGCAAAGCCTTCCCACGCCCCCTGAGCGCCCCGGAGTTCGTCTCCGGGGCGCTTTTCGTGGCCTGCGACGGTCCACCGCCCCCGGTCGGGGGCGCCCTCGGGACGGGAACACCCGACCATGCCGTTCGACTTGGCGCGGGGTTACGGTCTTCCTCCACAGATTGGGTCACTTTTTCGGATCCACAGCCTGGGGAGACCCAGGTTGTCCAGAATGTGTCCACAGGTAACGCCGGTGATCGCTCATCAGAACTGGTCAGCGCCATGTGGATTCGTGGACGAAGAGTTTCCACAGCCTGTGGACAGTCCAGTGGTCCACAGCCGCCTTGCGGAGTTGTCCACCGGTCACCCACAGGAGCGAGCACCTTGTCCCCAGCGAACCGCCGGTTCTCCACACCGCTGTCCACTGTTCGACAACCTCGGGGCCCCGATCACTGCTCGGAGTGAAAGGCGTCACACGAGGTTGCTGGAGGGGGGTGTGGGAAACCGGGGAAAAGTTGGGGACGCAGCTGGGGAGAAGTCGCCCCTCCCTGTGCATGGGCTGTGCAGAACTTTCGCCCGTCCACAGATACCCCTGGTTGTCCACCGGTTCCACCCACAGGCGCAGTGGATAAAAAACCGAGCCTGACCTGCGAAAACGGGGTTATCCACGGTATCCACAGCCCCTACTACTACTCCCAACCTGAGAGAGCCGGGAATTCGTTTCGAAGCGGGTCCTGTGCACAACTGGGCTCGAGCGGCCCGAGTGGGCTCCTGCTCGACTTGACCCGAGCGGCAACAGCTGTCAGCGGGATGCGTCAGACTGGTCCCCGGTGGTCCTCCCCTCCCGGGGAGCCAGCTACACCACCGACGAAGGCCAGCAGGGCGAGGGACGCCGGCAACAGCAGGAGGCGGCAACGGTGAAGATCCGGGTGGAACGCGACGTACTCGCGGAGGCGGTGGCCTGGGCTGCGCGCAGCCTGCCCGCCCGTCCGCCGGCCCCGGTCCTCGCGGGCCTGCTGCTGAAGGCCGAGGACGGGCAGCTGAGCCTCTCCAGCTTCGACTACGAGGTCTCGGCCCGGGTCTCGGTGGAGGCCGAGGTCGAGGAGGAGGGCACGGTGCTCGTCTCCGGCCGCCTCCTCGCCGACATCTGCCGCGCCCTCCCCAACCGCCCGGTGGAGATCTCCACCGACGGCGTGCGGGCGACGGTGGTCTGCGGCTCGTCCCGGTTCACCCTCCACACCCTCCCTGTGGAGGAGTACCCGGCTCTCCCGCAGATGCCGAACGCCACCGGCACGGTCCCCGGCGAGGTCTTCGCCGCGGCCGCCGCGCAGGTCGCGATCGCCGCGGGCCGTGACGACACCCTGCCGGTGCTGACCGGTGTGCGCATCGAGATCGAGGGCGACACGGTCACCCTGGCCTCCACCGACCGTTACCGCTTCGCGGTCCGCGAGTTCCTGTGGAAGCCGGAGAACCCGGACACCTCCGCCGTCGCCCTGGTGCCCGCCAAGACGCTGCTGGACACCGCCAAGGCGCTGACCGGTGGGGACAACGTCATCCTGGCGCTCTCCGGCTCCGGCAAGGGCGAGGGCCTGATCGGCTTCGAGGGCGCCGGCCGCCGCACCACCACGCGGCTGCTGGAGGGCGACCTCCCGAAGTACCGGACGCTCTTCCCGACCGAGTTCAACAGCGTGGCCACCATCGAGACGGCCCCGTTCGTCGAGGCCGTCAAGCGCGTGGCCCTGGTCGCCGAGCGCAACACCCCGGTCCGGCTCACCTTCGAGCAGGGTGTGCTGATCCTGGAGGCCGGCTCCAGCGACGACGCACAGGCTGTGGAAAAGGTCGACGCCCACCTGGACGGCGACGACATCTCGATCGCCTTCAACCCGACCTTCCTGCTGGACGGACTGAGCGCCATCGACTCCCCGGTCGCCCAGCTGTCCTTCACCACGTCGACCAAGCCGGCGCTGCTCAGCGGCAAGCCGGCGGTGGACGCGGAGGCCGACGAGGCCTACAAGTACCTGATCATGCCGGTCCGCCTCAGCGGCTGACCTGCGGTCTCTCCGCGGTGCATGGGGGCTGCCCCGCGCACCGCGGAGCCGTTTTCCGGCCGGATCCACAGCCTTCGGGCCCGGTCGGGACGGGCGGCGCCGTTCGCGGCACCGCCCCGCACCGGTCGAAGCACTAGGTCAAGGGGCCGCCCATCGGGTGGCGGTGCGGAGCCGGGTTTACGCTCGGACGTGGGTGCCCGAACGCGCCCACACCCCACTCGCAACCAAAGGGAACAACTGATGGAGCTCGGTCTCGTCGGCCTCGGCAAGATGGGCGGCAACATGCGCGAGCGCATTCGCCGCGCCGGCCACACCGTCGTGGGATACGACCGCAACCCGGACGTCGCGGACGTCCACAGCCTGCGTGAGCTTGTGGACAGCCTGCCGGCTCCGCGGGTGGTGTGGGTGATGGTCCCGGCCGGTGCCGCGACCCAGTCCACCATCGACGAACTGGGTGAGCTCCTCGAGC
>NZ_JACADT010000844.1:0-2505 GCF_013421635.1 Streptomyces sp. UH6
GCAGGCCGTGCAATAACAGGATCCCCGGCCCCCGGGGCGGCCCGTCCACGGGTCCGCCGGGCACCGCCGGCACCTCGTCGACAGACCCCTGCGGACCGGCCCGCCCGGCCGGCTTCGGGGGGTCGGCGAACTCCCAGGCGACCAGCCGCAGGCCGCCCGCTCCGGTCACGTCGATCCGCCGTGCCATCCGTGCCCCCTCCATGCGCGCCCTGACGCGCGCCCGTCCTTACGCCTGTCTGCCCGGTTGTGCGCTGCTTTGCGCCCCCACAACGCAGACTATCGAATCTCTATTCGAAAACACGGTTCCATGTCGCCGACACCCCTCGTTCGAGTGACCACGGCCGGGGATTGACCGTCGTCGTCAGGGGGAGATCTTGAGCGGGAGGCGGACCACTCGGGGACAGGGGTCCGCGGGGACTGCCGACCTCGGGAGCTCGGGGCTCCAGGTCGGCGCAGGGGAGGACGGGCCCCGGCACGGCTCTGGCCGCGCCGGGGCCCCGTTGCGTGGGTCGCCCCTCGGGGCGGGGTCCTCCGGTCATATGCCTCGCACACCAGCCTGCCCCACGGCGAGCCACCTTGAAAAGGCGGACGGCGCAAAGAGGGCGCACGGCGGCCGGTTGTGCGCCACCCCGTGGGAGGGCGCTACCGCCCGACGGGAGCGCCACCGCCAGGCGTGGGCGCGGGCACGGGGAAGCGGCGCGGGGCCGGCGCCCCGGCCCGCGGAGAGCCGGCGCCCCGGCCGCCGGGGGGTCTCAGCGCTTGGCCACGAAGACGTGCGAGGCGACCTCGCTGTCGAGCTCCGCCGCCTCACCGCCGCTGCCGACCAGGACACCGGTGGCGGACTCGGTCACGCTGACCACCGAACCGGGCTGCACCCCGGCCCGCCGCAGCGCGTACATCAGCTGCGCGTCCGTCTGGATGGGCTCGCCGATCCGGCGCACGACCACCGTCTTGCCGTCGAAACCGGGCTCCAGGTCGGCCAGCGACACCATGCTGTCGTCCAGGAACGGGTCGGCGACGGCGTCCTGGCCGAGTTCGTCCAGGCCGGGGATCGGGTTGCCGTAGGGCGACTCCGTCGGGTGCCGGAGCAGCTCGAGGACGCGGCGCTCGACGGCCTCGCTCATCACGTGCTCCCAGCGGCAGGCCTCGGCGTGCACCTGCTCCCACTCCAGGCCGATGACGTCCACCAGCAGGCACTCGGCCAGCCGGTGCTTGCGCATCACCCGCGTCGCCAGCCGGCGGCCCTCGTCGGTCAGCTCCAGGTGACGGTCGCTGGCGACCGAGAGCAGACCGTCCCGCTCCATGCGCGCCACCGTCTGGCTGACCGTCGGACCGCTCTGGTCCAGCCTCTCGGCGATACGGGCGCGCATGGGGACCACACCTTCCTCCTCCAGCTCGAGGATGGTGCGGAGATACATCTCCGTCGTGTCGATCAGTCCGGACATACGTGCCCCTCGCAATACATCTGCCGATAAGCCGCGCGCAGCCTTGACGGTCCGGCCGGCCCGGCTGCTCCGGGCGGCGCGCCGACTCCGCATCCAATTCTTACGCATGCGGCCGACAACCGTGCCCCGCCGGAGAAACCGTTCGAGGCCGGTTCGTCTCCCGTCCGCCCCTTGAGCAACGGCGGATGCCCCTGTTGCCCCCCGTTGACACCACTGTGGTCCAGACCTCACGGTGATCATCCACACACAGGAGGGAGCCGGAGCCGGTGAGCGGTCTCGGGGACGATCTGGTCGGCCGGTACTTCGACGCGGCGCAGGACCTGCTGCGGCGGGTGCGGGAGGAGGAGACGGCGGCGATCACGGCGGCCGGTGAACTGATCGCTGACACGGTGACCGCCGGCGGGCGGCTGTTCGCGTTCGGCGCGGGACACTCGTCGCTCGCCGCGCAGGACGTGGTCTACCGGGCGGGCGGCCTGGCTCTGATGAACCTGCTCGCGGTACCGGGGCTGACCGGGGTCGACGTGCGCCCCGCCACCCTCGGGTCCGCGCTGGAACGGGTCGAGGGGCTCGCCACCACGGTGCTCGACGTCTCCCCGCTGCGCGCCGGGGACCTGCTGGTGGTGATCTCCCTGTCGGGGCGCAACGCGCTGCCGGTGGAGATGGCGTCCGTGGCCCGCGGGCGGGGGGTGCGCGTGGTGGGGGTGACCTCGGTCGCCTACGCCCGGCAGACCTCGCCGGGCCACGCCTCGGGCACCTTCCTCAAGGACCACTGCGACGTCGTGATCGACTCCAAGATCGCCGTCGGGGACGCCGAACTGACGCTGGACGGGGCCGGCGCGCCGTTCGCCTCCGCCTCCACGGTCGTCACCTCCGCGATCATGCAGGCCGTGATGGCGACGGCGGCCGGCGAGCTGACCGCACGGGGCGTCGAGCCGCCGCTGCTGCGGTCCGGGAACGTGGACGGGGGCCGCGACTGGAACGACGCGGTGTTCGAGCGGTACCGGGAGCGGATCTTCCACCAGCACTGAGGCGGGCGGCAGGCGGCGGGCGGCGGGTGACG
>NZ_JACADT010000845.1:0-2504 GCF_013421635.1 Streptomyces sp. UH6
GTTCGGCGCCACGGTCGCGCCCGGCACCGGAGGGGTGAGCCGGCCCGCGGCGAAGTCGTCGAGGAGCGACTCGACCGTCTCGTGGGCGCAGGTCTTGTTCGTGCCGATGAACCCGGTCGGGCCGCGCTTGATCCAGCCCGCGACGTAGACACCGGGCTCGACCCGGCCCGCCCGGTGCGGGACGGTCGCGCTGTCCTCGTCGAACGGCAGGCCGGGCACGGGCCGGGCGCGGTACCCGACGGCGCGCAGGACCAGGCCGGTCTCCAGGACACGGGTCTCGCCGGTGGGCAGGGCACGCACGGTGCCGTCGTCGTCGGTGCGCAGCGTGGCCGGGGCCACCTCCAGGGCCCGTACCCGGCCCTCGCCGGTGATCCGCACCGGGACGGTCAGGAAGCGCAGCACGATGCGGCGGCGGCCCTCGACCGGTGCGCGGGCGGCCAGTTCGGACAGCAGACGGGTCTTCTCGTCGCCGTCCTGCGCCAGGCCGTCGGGCCGGCCCTCGACGCTCACGTCGACGTCCTCGAGGGCGGTCAGCGCGAGGAGTTCGGGCACGGTGAACGCGGCCTGGGCGGGTCCGCGGCGGCCGAGGAGGACGACCTCGCGGATCCGGCTGCCGCGGAGCGCCGCGAGCGCCCGGTCGGAGATGTCGGTACGGGCCAGGGCGTCGGGATCGGCGGTGAGGATGCGGGCGACGTCGAGGGAGACGTTGCCGTTGCCGATGACGACCGCGCGTTCGGTGCCGAGGTCGGGGTCGTCGTGCGCGCGGTCGGGGTGGCCGTTGTACCAGGCGACGAAGTCCGTGGCGGAAACGCTGCCGGGCAGGTCCTCGCCCTCGATGCCCAGGCGCCTGTCGGTCGCGGCGCCGACCGCGTAGATCACCGCGTGGTGCGCGCGCAGCAGGTCCGCGTGGGTGAGGTCGGTGCCGATCTCGACGCCGAGACGGTAGCCGAAGCCGGGCTGGGACTCGATGGTCCGGAAGAGTTCGGTGACCTGCTTGGTGTCCTGGTGGTCCGGCGCGACGCCGGCCCGGGCGAGACCGTACGGGGTGGGGAGCCGGTCGTAGACGGTGACGCGGACGCCCGGGTGGCGCAGCAGCTCGTCGGCGGCGAAGAGACCGGCGGGCCCGGCGCCGACGACGGCCACGGACAACTCACCGACCGGCAACGTCCGTTGCCGGGGGACGACGTACATGGGTGCGCGGTCGGCGTGCGGATTCTCCCTGTAGTAGGCGGCGTTCAGCTCGATGAACGGCAACTCCCGCTCACCGAGGGCGGTGTGCGGCTTCAGCGCGTCCACCGGGCAGGCGGTCGTGCAGGCGCCGCAGTCCACGCAGGTGCGCGGATCGACGTAGAGCATCTCGGCGGTCGCGAAACCGGGCTCGCCCGGTGCGGGGTGGATGCAGTTGACCGGACAGGCCAGCACGCACGAGGCGTCGGCGCAGCAGGATCGGGTGACGACGTACGGCACGGCGGGCTGGTCTCCGTTCGGGCGTTCGGGGAAGGGCGGTGCGGGGGCCGGTGGCCCGGGCGGCTGCTACTCGGTGAGCGGGGCGGGCTCGCCCCGGAAGCGGGCCGGGCGGCCGTCGATGCGCAGGGCCCGCCAGATCGGGCGGGAGACCTTGTTCATCAGGCCTATCTCCTGGGCGAGCATCCGCACGTCGGAGAAGAGTTCCCGGAGCATCTTCCGGCCCGCCTCGGACTTCCAGAAGACGTCCTTGATCACCCGGTCGGGGATGCCGACCAGTGCGGCCGACTTCTTGTCGGGGATCATGATGACGTCGCACAGGACGCGCATGATCAGCGGGAAGAGGACGGACAGGGCGCCGCGACGGACCTTGCCGAAGTGCGGCACGCGCAGGCGCAGGAACTCGTGGGCGAAGGAGATGTGCCGCGCCTCCTCGGCGATGTGGATCTGCATGATCCGCTGCGGGAGGGGGTGCACCGGCTCCCCGCTGCGCAGGGCGCCCTTCTGCAGGTGGTCGATGGGCTCCTCGCCGGCCAGGATGCCGGTGAAGAACGCCTCGGGGTACAGCGAGCCGAACAGCGGCAGGATCCTGCTGAGTTGGCGGAACCAGCGCTTGCCGCCCGCGGTGTCCACACCGGTGCGGTTGACCAGCTCCTGGAACATCTGGGTGTGGTGGGTCTCCTCGGTGATCTCGTGCGTGAGATACCTGAACTCCTCGTCCCGATTGCCCAGGTGGTAGACGTAGTCCAGCGCCCCGCGCATGAGGAGGTTCTCGAACTGCATGCCCACCTTGGCGATGACCGCCCAGCGCCAGATCCCGATGCGGATCTGCGTCTCGAGCGGCTGTTCCTGGTACCAGGGGTGGGCGCCCAGGGCGTCCGCCGAGGTGAGCACCCACCGGGGGTCGCTCGTGTCCACGGCGAACTCGGGGTCGTCCCACCGGATGTCGGTGAAGGGGTTGAAGTTGACGTTGACGGAGCCCTCGGACAGAGTCCGCAGGCGCTCGTCGTAGCCCTTCCTGCTGAGGTTCGCGGTCATCT
>NZ_JACADT010000846.1:0-2503 GCF_013421635.1 Streptomyces sp. UH6
CCGTGGCCGCCCGCCCCGGCAGCTTGGGCCGGCTGAGGTGCGGCGTCGAGTTCAGCAGTCCGAAGACGGCGTGCACCGCCGCCCGCGCCGGCGGCTCGGCCAGCTCCGGGTGGACGTCACGGACGACCTCCACCCACAGCTCGACGTACTGCCGCTGGAGCTGCCGCACCAGCTTGCGGTCGCTGTCCCGCAGGCGGTCCAGCTCGCGGTCGTGCAGGGTGATCAGCGGGCGGTCGTCGAGCGCGAAGTCGATGTGCCCCTCGATCAGCGAGTCGAGGACCGCCCCGGGGCCGCCCTCGGCCACGGCCCCGGCCTCCGCCACCCGCCGCCTGCCGCCCGTGAGGAGCTGACCGCTGATGCCCACCAGCAGCTCCGCGAGCATCGCGTCCTTGCCGGGGAAGTGCCGGTACAGGCCGGGACCGCTGATGCCCACGGCAGCGCCTATCTCGTCGACGCCGACGCCGTGGAAGCCGCGTTCGGCGAAGAGCCGCGCGGCCTCCTTGAGGATCTGCTCACGGCGGGTCGAGGCGTCCGTCCTGGTGGCCATGCCATCAATTGTAGACAGAGCGGTTAGCGCTCGTTAACCTGAGGGAAATGGGTTAACGAGCGCTAACCTGAGGGAGCGCCTGATGGACGACGCACCGGAGCTGAAGAGCGCGGCGGATCCCGCCTCGGACGCCTGGAGGGCCAACGAAGCGGCCCACCGCGCCCTGGTGGAGGAGCTGCGGGCCAAGCTGGCCGCGGCCCGCCTGGGCGGGGGCGAGAAGGCCCGCGCGCGGCACACCGCGCGCGGCAAGCTGCTTCCCCGCGACCGGGTCGACACACTCCTCGACCCGGGTTCACCCTTCCTGGAGCTGGCGCCGCTCGCGGCGGACGGGATGTACGGCGGCCAGGCGCCCGCCGCGGGCGTGATCGCCGGCATCGGCCGGGTGAGCGGCCGCGAGTGCGTGGTCGTGGCCAACGACGCCACGGTCAAGGGCGGCACCTACTACCCGATGACGGTGAAGAAGCACCTGCGCGCCCAGGAGGTCGCGCTGGAGAACCGCCTGCCGTGCGTCTACCTGGTCGACTCCGGCGGCGCCTTCCTGCCGATGCAGGACGAGGTCTTCCCCGACCGGGAGCACTTCGGGCGCATCTTCTACAACCAGGCCCGGATGTCCGCGGCCGGCATTCCCCAGATCGCCTCGGTGATGGGCTCCTGCACGGCCGGCGGCGCCTACGTCCCGGCGATGAGCGACGAGGCGGTCATCGTCCGGAACCAGGGCACGATCTTCCTGGGCGGCCCGCCGCTGGTGAAGGCCGCCACCGGCGAGGTCGTGACGGCCGAGGAACTGGGCGGCGGCGAGGTGCACTCCCGGGTCTCCGGTGTCACCGACCACCTGGCCGAGGACGACCCGCACGCCCTGCGCATCGTGCGCACCATCGTCTCCACCCTGCCCGCCCGCCGCGAGATGCCCTGGCGGACGGTCCCGTCCGTCGAGCCGAAGGTCGACCCGTACGGTCTCTACGGCGCCGTGCCGGTCGACTCGCGCACGCCCTACGACGCGCGCGAGATCATCGCCCGGGTCGTCGACGGCTCCCGGTTCGCCGAGTTCAAGTCGGAGTTCGGGCAGACCCTGGTCACCGGCTTCGCCCGGATCCACGGTCACCCGGTCGGCATCGTCGCCAACAACGGCATCCTCTTCGCCGAGTCCGCCCAGAAGGGCGCCCACTTCATCGAGCTGTGCGACCAGCGCGGCATCCCGCTGGTGTTCCTGCAGAACATCTCGGGCTTCATGGTCGGCCGGGACTACGAGGCCGGGGGCATCGCCAAGCACGGCGCGAAGATGGTCACGGCGGTGGCCTGCACCCGGGTGCCCAAGCTGACCGTGGTGGTCGGCGGGTCCTACGGCGCGGGCAACTACTCCATGTGCGGGCGCGCCTATTCGCCGCGGTTCATGTGGATGTGGCCCAACGCCAAGATCTCCGTGATGGGCGGCGAGCAGGCCGCCTCGGTGCTGGCCACGGTCAAGCGGGACCAGCTGGAGGCGCGCGGCGAGGAGTGGCCGGCCGAGGAGGAGCAGTCCTTCAAGGACCCCATCCGCGCCCAGTACGAGGAGCAGGGGAACGCCTACTACGCGACGGCCCGCCTGTGGGACGACGGCGTGATCGACCCGCTGGACACCCGGCAGGTCCTGGGCCTGGCCCTGACCGCCTGCGGCAACGCCCCCTTGGGCGAGCCGAAGTTCGGCGTCTTCCGGATGTAAGGGGTGGGACACGTGACGCAGACGATGACAACGCACGCCAGGACGCCGCACGCCATGAAGGCGCGCGCCACGACGACGCAGCCGGGGGCGCCCGCCATGTTCGACACGGTGCTGGTCGCCAACCGCGGCGAGATCGCCGTCCGGGTGATCCGTACGCTGCGCGAGCTGGGCATCCGCTCGGTCGCCGTCTTCTCCGACGCCGACGCCGAGGCGCCGCACGTCCGGGCGGCCGACACCGCGGTGCGGATCGGCCCGGC
>NZ_JACADT010000847.1:0-2501 GCF_013421635.1 Streptomyces sp. UH6
GGGCCGTCGAGCTGGCGGCCGGGCACCCGGTGGAGGGCTGAATGGCGCCTACTGCCCGGGGTGGCTGGTCAAGGACGGTCCCGACCTGGGAGAGTTGGCGGATGCTTCTGGATCCGGAGAAAGCGATGTTCGTGCCCGGCGCAACGCCGCTGCTGCTGCTCAGCGGCGCGCCGTTCCACGAGGCCCTGCCGCCGCTCGCGACCGAGGACCGGTCGCTGCCCACCTGCGAGGGGTGGAGCATCTTCCCCAAGCACACGCTGTGCGTGGTGGACGGCCCCGGCGAACACGGCGCGGTCATCCCGTCCATCGCCGCGCTGGTACTGGGCGAGGCCGACATGAACGCCTGGTGCGGCGACGCGGCGCGGGCGGGCGGCGCCGTCGTCCTCTCCGTGGAGCGGCTTCCGGAGGTCGTCGACGTGCCGGCGCTGATGAACGGGGCCCCGACCCGGGGCGGCTTCATGGCCCTCACCGCCTGACCGCCGGCGGACGGCGGGGTCCGGTGCGGGCTCCGGTGTCCACGGTGCTGCCGTTCGTCGGGGAGGTTCCGCGGGACACCTGGGCTCCGCGGGTCACCTGGGGTTCTGCGGGCGCACGTGCGGGGTGGAGGGCGGGGCGGACGACTGCTCCGGGACGACGGCCCGCCGCTCCGGCGTCTCGTCGTCCAGCGGCTCGAGCGGCCTGGAGTGCGCCCAGTGCGGGCCGAGGTCGTCGAGGGTCCACCCGAAGGGGTAGGTGCGCGCCTTGGGCTTCCTCGGGAACCGTTCCGGCCGGGCGGGCAGCAGCCGCAGCAGCGCGGCCCGCGTCCGCAGGGCGCGATGGGTCGCGCTCCGCAGCCAGCGCGGTTCCGCGGGCAGGCCGAGCGCTTCCAGCAGGGGTTCGTCCATCACGGCGATCGCCACCCGGGTGGCGGTCCGGCGTAAGGGGGCGGGGTACCAGGAGGCGAAGATCCGCAGGGTGGCGGCCGCCACCCTGCGGTTGGCGGGGTCGTAGGCGAACATCTCCCGCTCGTAGTCGTCGTGGAGGCGCTCGAAGCCGGCGTAGGTGTCGGGCACGCCGGTGATGCCCATCATCGAGCCCATCCGGTGTCCCACCAGCGCCAGGCTCTCGGCCTCCTGCTCGCACAGCGGCCGCCTGCCGTACCGGTCGATCCAGCGCTTCGGCCCGACCACGGTGGTCGCCAGGACGTAGAGGAAGTCCTCGTTGGGGATGCGGTAGCGGCCGTGGATACGGTTCAGGTGGCGGGCAGCGGCCCGGCCGTGCTCCGAGTCCAGACCGTCGCGGACCATCTCGTAGGCGACCAGGACGGTGTCGTCGTACCGCTTCTGCCCGGCCCGTTCGAACTCCTGGGTGCGGTCGAGGAGCCGGGAGATGCGGGGGACGCCGTAGTCGCGCAGGAAGGCGAACGACGTCCCGTGGAGGTAGTCGTCGGGGAACTCGTAGTGGGTGATCCAGCGGTATATCTGCTCGAAGTCCCGCCGCGGGTCCATCTGCCGGATCCGCCGCAGCCGACGACCGCCGCCCATGCGTCATCACTCCCCGCCACCGTGTGTGTCCACCCCCGCGAGTCGGAGATACAAAAACTATCGATGTGTTTCACGAGACGCGTCAAGACGTCGGGGGTAGACTGAACGGGTGATCAAGGTCTACTACCACTACATCTGAGTTCCGCCCGGGGAGTCCCGGCCGGCGGCCCGTCGCGGCGCCGTGCCGGCCGTCGCGCTCCCCCGCCGTCCGATCACATCTTCCTTCTTCCGATACGGCGGAACTCATGCGTTTTTCCCCGCACTCGGGCATCGTGATGCCCTCCGACGGATCCGGCCCCGGTGGCGCTCCCGGGACCGCGGACTTCCAGCTGGTGCTGGACGATCTGACCCTCTCCCCAGGTGGCCGTGTCCTGCTCGACGGCGTGCGGCAGTCGGTGACGCCCGGCGAGCGCGTCGGCGTCGTCGGCGAGAACGGCTCGGGGAAGTCCACCCTGCTGCGGGTGATGGCCGGACTGGAGCCGCCCGCGGAGGGCGAGGTCCGTCTCCGGGCGCCGGGTGGCGTCGGCCATCTCCCGCAGGTCCCGGACCTGCCGCCCGAGGACACCGTCCAGGACGCCGTGGACCACGCGCTGGCCGGTCTGCGGGCCTTGGAGCGCGCCCTGCGGGAGACCGAACGGGCGCTGTCGAGCGCCGGTCCCGAGGAGACCGGGCTGCTGCTGGCCGCGTACGGCGACCTCATGGAGGCGTTCGAGGCGCGGGACGGCTATGCCGCCGACGCCCGCGTGGCGGCGGCGATGCACGGCCTGGGGCTGGCCCGGATCACCCCCGGCCGCCGCCTGGGCAGCCTCTCCGGCGGCGAACAGGCGCGCCTCGGCCTGGCCTGCGTGCTGGCCGCGTCGCCGCAGTTGCTGCTGCTGGACGAACCGACCAACCATCTGGACGCCTCGGCCCTGGAGTGGCTGGAGGACCGGCTGCGGTCCCACCGGGGCTCGGTGGTGGTGATCTCGCACGACCGGC
>NZ_JACADT010000848.1:0-2501 GCF_013421635.1 Streptomyces sp. UH6
TCCCGGTCCGCCCGGCGTACGCCAGCCGCTCGCACACCTCGCGCAGGGTGCGCGGGCGGTACCCGGCACCGCAGCCGCTGCAGTCGTGCACATGGAAGCGGACGCCCGCGTTCAGCAGCACGGTGAGCACCCGCCACCCCTCCCGGTCCCGCCGCGCGGGCGCCGCGAACACCGAGCCGGCGAGGATCAGCGGCCCCGCACAGCGCGTGCACACACGCGTCCGCCCCGCCTCACCCCGCTCGGGGAACCCCTGCTTCCACGAGGCCCGGCAGGGCAGGCAGACGTACGACGTCCTGGCGATCCCCATGCCGCCACGGTAGCGGCGGCCGCCGCGGCCACGACGCCTTTTCCGGGGCGGCTCCCCCACCGCGGCCGGATCAGCCGAGGCTGGCGTAGAGGAACAGGCCGGCCCCGAGCAGCGCGGGGGCGGCCAGCCACCAGGAACGGACCGCCGCGTAGACGCCCGCGAAGACGGTGAAGACGAGGGTGAGCACCCCGGCGATCGCCGTGAGCAGGCTCAGCGCGTCGGCCAGCGGCATCTTGTCCGCCACCTGGACGCTGGTGACGATGAAGGCGATCACCGCGGCGAGCAGGCCCAGGGTGCCCAGGGACTCCGAGCGCAGCTTGGCCAGTTCGGCCTGTTCCCGCTGCTCGATGTTCCGGGCCACGCTGCTGAGCCGCTGTTCCATCTCCCGCTCCAGGCGCTCCGTCGTCTCGCGCAGGGACTCCCGGACGCGCTCGGTCTCCGCCCTGAGCCGGATGTCGGCACGCAGCCGCTGGTACTCGATGACCCGGATCGCGTATCCCTGCTGGCCGGAGTCCTCCAGGGCGAGCGCCCGCTGGATCGCCGCCTCGGCCTCCTCGTGCCTGCCGAGCAGGGCGCAGAGCTGCCCCTTGACCGCACGGAACCTGGCACGTTCCGGGTCCGCCTCGATCGACCGCTCGACCCGTCCCAGGGCCTGCTCCAGTTCGGCGGACGGCACCTCGGCGCCGGACCAGCCCAACTCGGCCAGGACACGGGCGTGGTGGGCGATGAGGGGCTGATTGTGCGGATAGGCGGCGAGGGCCCGCGCCGCGTGGTCCGCGGCGCCCGGCAGGTCGGGGCCGCCCGGGTGCAGCATGGCCATGTCCGAGTCGAGCACCGCGCGCATCGGCAGGTCGTCGAAGAGTCCGGCGTGACGTTCGTAGACCCGGCGGTAGCGGTCGGAGTCCAGCGCCCGCCGGTGCCGGGCGAGCAGGACGTACAGCGCGTCGAAGCCTCGTTTCCTGTCGCCGCCGTCGGTGATCAGCGCCTCCAGCGCCACCGTCTCCTCCTCGGTCAGCCGGTCGCAGAGCGCGCTGGCCCGTGCGTGGTACTCCGACGAAGCATGCGGGGGCATGCTGTCGAGGGCGCCGGTGATGTCGATGGAGAGCATGTGTGTCTTCCTCCCGCCCCACGTGCCGGCCCCACCGGCCGACCGTGCCCTTGCCCCGGCCGGCGGCCGGACGACCCAGTACATCGCCCCGGCCGAAGATCCACAAGCGGGCCGGGGGTGAACGGCCGTCGGCGGAAGAGGAGTTGGACCCGCCGGACGCGGAGGGCTCAGGGCGTGGCACCGTCGCCGCGCCCGCGCGCCGGGGCCGCGGGGGCCACCGGGGCGGCGCCGTCCATGTCCACGTCGGCGAAGAGGTCGAGCATCCGGCCGAGGACCTTCAGACAGGCGTCCACCTCCTGGTGTGTGAGGTCGCCGCCGACCTGACGGAGCAGCGCGCGTTCGTGGGCGGTGACCGCGGCCACGGCCTCCGCCCCGGCGGGGGTGAGCGCGATCAGCGGGGAGCGGCGGTGGGCGGGGTTGGGGCGGCTCTCCGCGTAGCCGCGCGCGACCGCGTCGTTGACCATCCGCTGCACGAACTGCCGGCTGAGGGCCTGCGCCCGGCTCATCCGGGGCACCGTCAGCGGTCCGTGGCGGTGCAGGAGGTCGAGCACCGCGCGCACGCCGACGCTCACCCCGTCGACCGGCGTCTCCTGTTCCACCTTGCGGAAGACCTTGTGGTACAGCGGGCCGACCAGGTCGAAGACCTCCATCAGCCGCCGGGCCCCCTCGTCGGGGTCCATGGGTCCGGGTGCCGCCCGCCGCGCGTCGTCGCTCATCTCGTTCACCTCTCCATAGTGACACCTTGGTTGTCAAAAGCGCGAAACAATGACACCTTGGTTGTCATGAAGACCTTCGTCAGTCACGACGGCCCTCTCGCCTACGCCGAAGCAGGATCAGGCGCCGGCCCGTTGGTCGTCCTCCTGCATTCCGGCTACACCGACCACACCACCTGGGCTCACCAGATCAGCGCGCTGGCCGAACGCTTCCACGTGGTGGCGCCCGACCTCCGCGGGCACGGCGAATCGGCCAACGCGAGCCGCCCCTTCCGCCAGGCGGACGACGTGGCCGCGCTGGTGCGCCACCTGGACGTCGGCCCGGCGGTCCTCGCCGGCGTCTCGATGGGCGCGTTCGCCGCCGTCGAGACGG
>NZ_JACADT010000849.1:0-2496 GCF_013421635.1 Streptomyces sp. UH6
GCGGGGCGGGGGGCGGGTCGTCCGGGGGTACGGCGAAGGCCCGGACGTCGACCGAGTCGGTCACGGCGTCCGGGTCCACCCTGTCGGCCGCGGGCTCCGCCTCGTCGGCGGAGCGCGCGAGGTCCTTGGCGTAACGGCGCTCCATCCCCGCCCTTCCGGACAGCAGCCGGATGGCGGTGCTGAAGCGTTCCGTCGGACGGGCCTCGTTCAGCTCGTCCTGCCTACGGAGCCACATCGGCACCAAGTAGGCGGCCCAGGCCCCGACAATGACTGCGTAGATGAGGCCGCTGCTGCTCACAGTCACACGGTAGAGCGGTTTGGGTGAGGCCATCTGCCTATTCGCGCGGTGTGTCGCACGATCTGGCTGATATTTCGAGCCTTTTACGCGACCGATGTGATCACAGCCCGCCGGAAGCGTGAATTCCTGCACCCAAACGTGATCAGCCCGGACAAGAATTCGAACACTTATTCAATTACCGGGGAAAGCGTCACCTCGGGCGGCGCGCTCACGACCTCCGGCCGCTCAGCCTGGACAGACGGGTCATCATCCCTTCCGGGACCTCTTCCGCGGTCAGCGCGTAGACCAGGTGGTCGCGCCAGTCGCCGTCGATGTGGAGATAGCGGGGCCGCAGCCCTTCCTCGCGGAATCCGAGTTTCTCCACCACGCGCCGGCTGGGCCCGTTCTCCGGGCGAATGCAGACCTCCAGGCGGTGAAGACCCACGGCCCGGAAGCTGTGGTCCACCGCGAGCGCGACCGCCGTCGGCATCACCCCGCGGCCGGCCACCGCCTCGTCCACCCAGTAGCCGATGTTGCCGGAGCACATGGAGCCCCAGGTGATGCTGCCGACCGTGATCTGCCCGGCCAGCCGCCCCCGGTACTCGACGACCCAGGGCATCATCCGCCCGGCCCGCGCCTCGGTCCGCAGGTGACGGACCATCTGGCGGTAGGTGGGCCGGTGGGTGACGGGGCCGCCCGGCAGCGGCGGCGGGATGGTCGCCTCCCACCGGCGCAGCCAGTCGCGGTTGCGCCGGTTCACCTCGCGCCAGGCCGCCTGGTCGCGCATCCGCATCGGCCTCAGCCGGACGTCCCCGTGCGCCAGTTCCACCGGCCAGACCAGGCCGTTCAGCTCGCACCCCCGAACGACGGCGCCCCGGACGACGGTGCCCCGGACGACGGCCCGCCGGACGGACCTCCCGGCGTCGCGTGGTCGCCGCCGCGGAGCTGGTCCACGGCGTGCGTCAGCAGGCTCTCCAGGACGGCGAGACCGTCCTTCACCCCTCCGGTGGAGCCGGGGAGGTTGACGATCAGCGTGGACCCGGCGACGCCCGCGATGCCCCGGGAGAGCGCCGCGGTGGGCACCTTCCCGCGTCCGTGGGCGCGGATCGCCTCGGGGATGCCGGGGACCTCGTGGCCGACGACCCTGCGGGTGGCCTCCGGGGTGCGGTCGGTGGGCGAGATGCCGGTGCCGCCGGTGGTGAGGATTACGTCGTAACCGGCCGCCACGGCGTCCCGCAGCGCGGCCTCCACCGGATCGCCGTCGGGGACCACCACGGGCCCGTCCACGCTGAAGCCCAGCCGCTCCAGGCCCGCCGCCAGCAGCGGGCCGCCGCGGTCCTCGTAGACCCCGGCCGCGGCACGGTTGGAGGCCGTGACGACCAGCCCCCGGTAGGGCCGTCCGCCGCTCACGCCCGGCTCCAGTCGCCGGACTTGCCCCCGGTCTTCTCCTCCACCCGGACGTCGCTGATGACGGCGCCCTTGTCGACCGCCTTCACCATGTCCACCACGGTGAGCGCGGCGACGGTCACCGCGGTGAGCGCCTCCATCTCCACCCCGGTGCGGTCCGTGGTCCGCACCGTGGCGGTGATCTCCACGGCGTCGTCGGCGACGGCCAGGTCGAGCTTCACCCCGGAGAGGGCCAGCGGATGGCAGAGCGGGATCAGTTCGGGCGTCTTCTTCGCGCCCATGATCCCGGCGATCCGCGCGGTGGCGAGGGCGTCGCCCTTGGGCACGCCCTCACCACGCAGCAGTTCCACCACGCGCGGGTGGACCAGGACACGGCCGCTCGCCCTGGCGGTGCGGGCGGTCACGTCCTTCCCGGAGACGTCGACCATGCGGGCGGCGCCCGCCTCGTCGATGTGGGTCAGTCGATCCTGCGTACCCATGCGGAAGGCGTCCTTAGTCGTTCAGGCTGTCACGCCGTGCTCCGTGGACGGCGATGCGCGACACGGTACCGCCAGGATCCGCCCGTCAGCCGAGCAGGACCACCTCGACGTCCGTGCCGGGCTCCACGGAGGTGACGTCCTCGGGGACCACGATCAGCGCGTTCGCCTGCGCCAGCGCGCCGATCAGGTGGGAGCCGGGGCCGCCCACCGGGGTGACCCGCCCGTCCTCGGCCCGGCCCCGCAGGAACTGGCGGCGGCCCGGCGGCGAGGTGAGCGCCTGGTCGGCCGTCAGCACCGCGCGGGCGCGCGGCCGGTGCAGCCGGTCCTCGGGCA
>NZ_JACADT010000085.1:0-11302 GCF_013421635.1 Streptomyces sp. UH6
TCACGGGTGCCGGTGGAGACGCACAAGGTGTAGGCCAGGTCCTCGGACCGCCTGCCGGTGCGCGGGCCACCCCGCTCGGCCTCCTCGGCGAGCAGCGCGTGGTACTCGTCGACGAGCTTGCGCAGGGTCGCGGGGTGGGGCGTCAGCATCGGCCTACTCCTTCGCGAAGGCGGTTCGCAGGCCCTGGCCGAGGGCTTCCTCCCGTACCCGTGCACAGCTGCGGCTGATCAGCCGCGAGACGTGCATCTGGGAGATGCCCAGCCGGTCGGCGATCCGGTTCTGTGTCATGTCCTCGAAGAACCGCATGTAGAGGATGGCCCGCTCCCTCTCGGGCAGCCGGCGCAGCCCCTCCTTCGCCGCCTCCCGGTCGACCACCACGTCGTACGCGGAGTCGGAGGAACCGAGGGTGTCGGCGAGGCTGTAGCCGTCGTCGTCGGAGGAGAGTTCGGCGTCCAGGGAGAGGGTGCTGAAGCTCTCCAGCGCCTCCATGCCGGTCGCGACCTCGTCCTCGGTGAGCCCGGCGTACTCGGCGATCCGCGCGGTGCTGGGTTCCGGGCTGCCCGGGCTCTGGGTGAGTTCGCGCCGCGCCACCCGCACCTTGTTGCGCAGTTCCTGCACCCGGCGCGGGACCCGCAGGGCCCACATCCGGTCGCGGAAGTGGCGCTTGATCTCGCCCGTGATGGTGGGGACGGCGTAGCTCTCGAACGCGCCGCGGGAGGGGTCGAACCGGTCGATGGCCTTGACGAGTCCGAGCGCCGCGACCTGCCTGAGGTCCTCGACGGATTCACCGCGGTCGCGGAACCGGCTGGCGATGCGGTGGGCCATCGGCAGCCACGCCTCGGTCAGCTCCTCCCGCACGGCGTCCCGCTCCGGCCCGTCCCCGAGTCCGGCGAGCCGGGCGAAGGCGGCCGCGGTGTCGGGCGCGTCGTCGTGCGACCTGCGACCGGAGGTCCGCTGTGCGGCGGTGTGCGAAGTTTCGGAGCGACTTGTCGACATATCGATGACCATGCGATTGAGCTCCTGAGCAGTGGGGGGTCAGGGAACTGCCGCGGAAACGCTGCCCACGGTCGCCGGGAAGGTTTCGGATGCCGGGCGGTGGCGCCGTTCCGCGGCGCGTTTATCCGGCCCGAAGCACGAAACCCCACCTGCCCCAGGGGTCGAACGGCAAACGCCTCGATCTCCAATATTGTGACTGTCGCCACCCCACCGCGCACGCGGGCGGCTCCCGCGCGGCGTCGGCCCCCTGCCGACTTGCGGTCACTTCGAGCGAAAGCGCTGGTCAGCCCTTGATGAGATCCGCTTCACAGAAAAGTTTTCCTTCGGGTGGAGTAGGAAGCGAAGCTCGGGGCAGGCGAGCGTTGTCACCGAGCACAGGGGTGGCACGCAGCTACGAGGACGAATACGGCGTGTACCAGGATCTGTTCGACGACCTGTACGGCGTGTTCGAAGACTGCAGACGATCAGAGAGGAACAGCATGGCAGCCGTGACCGCGGGAGAGGCAACGACCACGGCGCAGTGGGAGGTCCGGACCGAGGAGACGACCGCGGGACTTCCGTACATCGAGGACCCGTCGGCCGTGGCCCCCCGGGACGCCCGGGAACTGTCGCGTGAGTTCCTGAACCGCCTCGCCGTGCTGGAAGAGGGCACGCCGGAGTACCAGTACGCCAGGAACACGCTCATCGAGATGAACCTGTCGCTCGTCCGGTACGCCGCGTCCCGCTTCCGCGGCCGCGACGACTCGATGGAGGACATCGTCCAGGTCGGCACCATCGGCCTGATCAAGGCGATCGACCGGTTCGAGCTGACCCGCGAGGTCGAGTTCACCTCCTTCGCGGTCCCCTACATCGTGGGGGAGATCAAGCGCTTCTTCCGCGACACCAGCTGGGCCGTCCACGTCCCGCGCCGTCTGCAGGAGGCGCGTGTGGAGCTGGCCCGGGCGACCGAGGAACTGCGCAGCCGGCTGGGCCGCACCCCGACCACCCGGGAGCTCTCGGAGCTGATGTCGCTCCCGGAGTCCGAGGTCGTGGAGGCCCAGAAGGCGTCCAACTGCTACACCTCCTCCTCCCTGGACGCCGCGCTCACCCGCGACGGCGGCAACGACGGCGAGGCGGTGCTGGCGGACTTCATCGGCGCCGAGGACGCCTCGCTGGAGCTGGTGGAGGACTTCCACTCGCTCGCCCCGCTCATCGCCGAGCTGGACGAGCGCGACCGACAGATCATCCACATGCGTTTCGTCGAGGAGCGCACCCAGGCGCAGATCGGCGAGGAGCTGGGCATCTCGCAGATGCACGTCTCCCGCCTGCTGAGCCGGATCATCAAGAAGCTCCGCAAGGGCCTGCTCGACCCCTCGGTGGCCTGAGCCCCCACCGCACGGCTCTCCCCTCACCTGCCTCATCCGCGGACCGGCGTACGCAGCGGTCCGCGGATGAGGCAGGATTGCGTCGTACCGATAGTTGTACGAACCATCGAGAGAGCGCGCGGTAGTACGTGGACACGAGCAGTCGAAGCGGCGTCGAGGATCGCGACGACGCGGACAACACGGCGGACGGCATCTCCGCGGACGGCATCTCCGCGGACAGGGCGCCGCTGGCGGAGGGGACCGGGCGGGCGGCCGCCGACGGGCCGGATGAGCACCCTGCGCCGGCCGCCGCGGACCGCGGGTGGCGCCGGTTCGCCATGGACACCCGCCCGCTGCGCCGGCCCGCCTACCGGAGGCTGTGGTCGTCCACGATCGTGACCTCGGTGGGCAGTCAGCTCACCGCGGTGGCGGTCCCCAAGCAGATCTACGACATCACCGGCTCGTCCGCCTGGGTCGGGTACGCCAGCCTGGCCGGACTGGTGCCGATGGTGATCTTCGCGCTGTGGGGCGGCGCGGTCGCCGACAGCGTGGACCGGCGCAAGCTGCTGCTGGTCACCAACGCCGGCATCGCCGTCACCTCGGTGCTGTTCTGGGCCCAGGCGGCGGCCGGGCTGGGCTCGGTCGCCGTGCTGATGGTGCTGCTCGCCGTCCAGCAGGCCTTCTTCGGACTGAACGCGCCCGCGCGGACCGCGTCCATCGCCCGGCTGGTGCCCGCCGAGGAACTGCCGGCGGCCAACGCGCTGGGCTCCACCGTGATGCAGACGGGCCTCATCGCCGGGCCCCTGATGGCGGGGGCGCTGATACCCGTCGTGGGCCTGCCCGAGCTGTACCTGATCGACGCGGTGGCGCTGTGCGCGACGGTGTGGGCGGTGTGGCGGCTTCCGGCCCTGCCTCCGCTGGACGACGGGCGGGCGCCGCGGCGGGCCGGGGTGCGGGAGGTCGTGGACGGTTTCCGGTACATCGGCATGCAGCAGGTGCTGCTGCTGTCCTTCGTCGCGGACATCATCGCCATGGTCTTCGGCATGCCGCGGGCGCTCTTCCCGCAGATGGCGGAGGAGACCTTCGGGTCCTACGGCCCGGAGTACGCCCTCGGGCTGCTGTTCGCCGCGATCCCGGTGGGGGCGGTGATCGGCGGCCTCTTCTCCGGCACCTTCTCACGCGCGCGGCGGCACGGGTGGATGGTGATCGGCTCGGTCGTGGGCTGGGGCCTCGCCGTGATCGGCTTCGGGCTCACCTCCAATCTCTGGGTGGCCGTCGCCTGCCTCGCGGCGGGCGGGGTCGCGGACATGGTGTCCATGGTGTTCCGCGGGGCGATCCTGCTGTCGGCCGCGACGGACGAGATGCGCGGGCGGATGCAGGGGGTCTTCACGGTGGTCGTGGCCGGCGGGCCCCGGCTCGCGGACGTCCTGCACGGCACGGCGGCGGCCGGGGCCGGGACGCGGTGGGCCGTCGTGGGAGGCGGGGCGCTCGTGGTCCTCCTGACGCTGGGGCTCGCCGTGGTCACGCCGGCGCTGCGCCGCTACCGCGTCTGACGCGGCCGGCGGCGGCGTCACGGGGTCAGTGGCGGGCGTGCTGGAAGGACTCGAGGAGCTGGCCCCGGGTGGACTCGAGACGGAAGGCGAGGATCTCGGCGACGATCCGCATCAGGGAGAGGCCGAGGCCCACGTCCTCCTCGGAGAGCTCCAGCACGGAGGCCGCCTCGAACTCGTAGGCGCGGACCGGGCTGAAGGCCACCGCCCCGAAGTCCCACTCGTGGGGCGGGAACAGCCAGGACCACCCCAGCAGGTCCCCCGCCCCGAGGCTCGCCACCGTCACCCGGCGCAACTGCGTGACCTGCTGGTACAGGTCGACACGCCCGGAACGCACCACCCAGAAGCGGTCGGCGACCCCGCCCTCCTCGAAGATCGGGGCGTCCTCGGGGAACGAGACCTCGCGCGCCAGGGTCATCAGCCGTTCCCTGCGTTCCGGAGTCAGCGCGGTCAGCAACTTGATCGGCTTGGTCATCACGGCGCTCCTGCCGGCCGGGCGGACACGGACACCCCTCCCCCACCCCTCCATTGTCAGCGGGTCCCCCCGCGGAGAGCACTTCGAACGGGTGAAGGGTCGGCAAAGCCGGTGAAGGCCCGGGGAAACCGGGGAAGGGGCGACGCCGGGCGAGCCGCGGGCGACGTGGAACAGGACCGCGCGGGGCGTGGAAGAGAAAAAGACCCCGACCGGACGGGGGAGACCGGTCGGGGCCGCACAGGGTACGACGAGTACGCGTCGTATGTATGAAGCTTAAACCACCTTGACCCCTTCGGGCGAATCTTCCGCCGAGATGTGATCGTCGTCGCACTCGGGGAACCCGGGGCCGATGAGCGAACCGCATCTGCCGGACGGCGAACCGGTCGAGCTCTACCTCGACCTGCTGCGTCTCCGCCTGAGTCCCGAGGAATACGACCTCCTGCTCCGTCTGGTCCGGCCCGCGCTGCGGGCGCTCGGTGAGGACGTCGACCTGGCCGATCTCGGCCCGGACGGCGACTGCCCCGACGAGGGCCCGGTGCCGCAGGAGATCCGCGACGAGGCCGCCCTGGTGATCGCGGCAGCGGTCACCGGCCGTCTCGACAACGTCCTGATCGAACTCGACTACGAGGACACGGGTCCCATCCGAGTCGTCACCGATGCGGCCAGCGCCGCCGACCCGGACCGCCGCCGCGAGATCGCGGACTCCCTGCTGCGCCGTCGGCGCGAGGACGAGGAGCTGCGCGGCATCGCCGAGGTGAGCGACCTTCCCACCGACTTCTGAGCGGCGTGGACCACCGCACCGGGCCCCGGCCGCACGCCGGGGCCCGGTCGCGTGCCTCACGCCGCCTTGCGGTCCTGCCGGGCCCGGGACCGCAGGGGCACCTGCAACGGGCGCGCGAGGCCCGTGACGGCGTCGTCCAGCCGTCCGAGGTGCCGCAGCACCCGGTCGGTGACGCGGCCGTAGCGGGGGGAGGCGTAGGAGCCCGGCTCGAGCAGCGAGGCGATGCTGGCGCCGGACTCCAGCTCGCCCGCGTCCTTGCGCTCCTCGACGTGCGCGGCGATCGTCTCGATGTTGCGCACGATCCGCTCCCCCGCCCCGGCCAGCCTCGGGTCCGCCGCGATCGCGGTCTGGCTCGGCAGGAGCTCGGCCGTCGCCGCCAGCGACCGCGCGTGGTAGGCACAGGTCTCCAGCTGGGCCACCACGTACCGCGCGGTGTTCCGCCGGCCCCGCATCGGGGTGATCGGGTGGGTGAGCGGCTGGGTCGACGAGCGCAGGTCGCCCAGCGCCTCGTCGAGCTCGCGGGCCTGGTCCAGCAGGTCGGCCGGGGGCCCGCCGCTGAGCTGGTGGACCGCGGACCGGGTCACGTCGGCGAGCCGCTCCAGCACGGTCACCAGGAGTTCGTCGGTGCGGTGCGCGGTGCGCACCGGCAGGATCAGCACGGCGGCGGCCAGTCCGCAGGCGGCGCCCAGCGCGGTCTCCCCCAGGCGCAGCACCAGCACGTCGAAGCTGTAGGTGTTGAGCAGCGTGTACAGCAGCCCGAGCATCGCCGTGACGAAGAACGACATCAGCGTGTAGGACAGGCGCGCCAGGTAGTGGGTGAGGAAGACCAGGACCAGCACCAGGGCGAAGGCGAGCTCCACCCGCTGCCCCACCAGGCCCGCCAGCACGATGCCCGCCACGACGCCCAGCATGGTGCCCAGCAGACGGCGGTACGCCTTGACCAGGATCTCGCCGGTGGAGCTGGTGTTGACGAAGACGATCCAGCAGGCGAGGACGGCCCAGTACCAGCGTTCCCGGGAGAGCAGGTCGCCGCCGACGATGGCGAGGACCGAGCCGACGGTGACCTGGACGGCGGTCCGGGTGGTGGGCCGGTCGAGCCCGGTCTGTTCCTCCTCCCGCTCGTCCTCCACGGTCTCGGCGCCGGCGATGGCGGCGTCCTCGGCCTCGATCTCCTCACGGGAGCGGGCGGTCTCCGGGCTGTCGTCGCTCTCGTCGGCGGGGCTCCCGCCGAGCGCGATCCGCAGTCCCATCACGGCGCGGGCCGCCTCGCCGACGCCCCGGAAGACGTCGCGGACGGCGGCGGACGCCTGCGCGGGGAGCTTGTCGTCGTCGCGGTAGCCGAGGAGGCGGTTGCGCACCTGGTTGAGCCCGGTGCTCCGGTGCTCGTCGGTGGAGCGCAGCACCAGCGTGCGCAGGGCCCGCAGGTCGCGGTGGAGGGCTTCGACCGCGCGGTCACGGACGGGCTGCAGGCCGCTCTCCGGCAGGACGGCGCCCGGCAGGTGCAGGGTGAGGGTGTCGGCGCGTTCGGCGCTGCGCGCGGTGAGGATGAGCAGGCCCAGCCGCTCGGCGGCGATCTCGGCGTCCGCGATGCGGCGCTGCACGAGGGAGGCGGCCCGGTCGTCGGGGGTGCCCTCGGTGAGCCGGCCCTGGATCATCATGGCCGTCTCGTGGAGCCGGGCGGTGCGGCCGCGGACGTGGTCGAGGGCTTTCTCGATCTGGTCGGGTCCGGCGTCCAGCAGGTCGATCTGGGCGCTCACCAGCTGGGCGAAGCGGGCCCGGAACGCGGCCCGGAGCCGTCCGAGGACCTGTTCCGGACCGGCCTGGACGACGCCGAACCGGATCAGCGCGCTGCAGGCGAAGCCGGCGCCGACCGGCCAGTACAGGCCGAGCAGGCCCTCGGTGCCGACGCCCAGGAACTGGGAGAGGAAGTACGACTGGAAGGCGATCATGCCGAGGGCGAAGCCCCGGTCGCCGAAGCGGCGGCAGTACACCGCGCCGAAGATCAGCACGACGAAGACGGCCACCCCGACGAAGGTTCCGCTGAGCAGGGTTCCCAGGGTCAGTGCCAGCCAGGCGACGGGCAGGCCCGCCGTCAGGCTCAGGGCCTGCCCCCGCCACTCCTTCTCGCGGACCGCGAAGGTGGCCACCATGGCGGCCATCGCGCCGGCGACCAGTTGCTCCACCCGGGCGCCGAACACGCCGACCACGCCCAGGGTGAGGGCGAGCGAGCTGACCGTGCGCAGCCCCGCCGTGAGCCGCAGCAGTCCCGGGTCGGACGCGGCGACCCGGTCGCGGAAGGCCGCCCAGCCCGCTCGCGCCCGTGCCGCCGCCGTCACGCCTCGCGCAGCTTGTGACGCTCGACGCGCTCCCGGATCTGCTCCGGCGACAGGTAGGCGTCGGTGTACTCGAAGTCCTTCAGGGTGGCGGGCTTGCGCGCCTGGAAGCCGGTGCGCACGAAGTCGTCACCGGCCACCGCGTTGAGCGCCCAGTTGGTCGCCACCCGGGCCTTGGCGACGCCGGTGCGCAGCGCCGTCCAGTGGTAGCCGCGGGCGACCGCCAGCGCGGGCAGGCCCTTCAGTTCGACGCCGAGCGGCTTGGAGACCGCGTCGAGGCCGCCCAGGTCGACGACGAGGCCGAGGTCCTTGTGGACGTAGGGCCGCAGCGGCTGGTTGCGGATCCGGGCGATGACGTTGTCGGCGACGACCTTGCCCTGCCGCATGGCGTGCTGGGCGGTGGGCGGGCAGACCGCGCCCTCCTCGCCCTTGGCGAGGTCGGGCACGGCGGCGGCGTCGCCCAGGGCGAAGACGTCCGGGCAGCCGGGCGCCTTCATCTCCGCGTCGACGACCATCCGTCCCCGGGAGGTCTCGCAGCCGAGGGTGGCCATCAGCGGGCTGGCGGCCACGCCGGCGGTCCAGATCAGGGTGTGGCTGGGGACCACGCGTCCGTCGGTGAAGGTGACCTCGGTGGGCGCCGCCTTGGCGACGGAGACGCCGAGGGAGACCTCGATGCCGCGCCTGCGCAGGATGCCCAGGGCGGTCTCGCCGAGCTTCTCGCCCAGCTCGGGCATCAGCCTCGGGGCGATGTCGATCAGGTGCCACTTGATCAGGCCGGGGTCCAGCCGCGGGTAGCGCTTGACCGCGTTGTGGGTGAGCCGCTGCAGGCAGGCGGCGGTCTCGGTGCCCGCGTATCCGCCGCCGACGACGACGAACTGGAGCCGGGCGGCCCGCTCCGCCGGGTCCTGGCTGGCGTCGGCGAGGTCGAGCTGCTGGATGACGTGGTCGCGGACGTAGGCGGCCTCGGCGAGCGTCTTCATGCCCCGGGCGTTGTCGGTCAGGCCGGGGATGTCGAAGGTGCGGGTGACGCTGCCGGGGGTGAGCACCAGGATGTCGTAGGGCTCGTCGATCAGTTCGTCGGTGACCGTCCGGATGACGCAGACCTTCGCCTTGCTGTCGACGCCGATGGCGCCGCCGGGGATGATGCGGGTGCGGTAGCGGCTGCTGCGCCGCAGCGACACCGCGATGGACTGCGGGGTCAGCACTCCGGAGGCCACCTGGGGCAGCAGCGGCAGGTAGAGCTGGTAGGAGAAGGGCGCCACCAGGGTCACGTCCGCCTCGTCGGGCCCGAGTTTCCTCTCGAGGCGGCGGACGCACTCCACTCCCGCGAAGCCCGCGCCCACCACCAGGATCCTGGGTCGTGTCACGATGGCCACCTTTCTGCGGCTCCTGGTCGGCTGATCGGCCGTGCCCGTATGTCACGGCATCGTCGGAACGACACGGTCCGGATGCCCCCGAAGGACCCTTTGATCCCACCGCGTTCCGGGATCTTTCGCCACTCGGGACCGGTCCGGGTGGCGCCGCGGGGTTCACCGGCCGCGTTTCAGCGGGCCCCACTCCTCGCGGTGGCGGGCCACCTCGGCGCGGGACGCCTCGATCACCTCGTCGCCCACCCAGCACAGCGGTTCGACGTCCACGACCAGCGGTTCGTTGTCCGGGCCGCGGCCCGCCTCGGTGCCCTTGAGGACCCAGGGGCGGACCTGCGGGCCCTTCTCCCGGGGCAGGTGCTCGTAGTCGTAGACCCGCCGTGCCGCCCACAGGAGGAGCGGGCGGTCCTCCCACCACCTCTCCACGTCCAGCGGGTTGGCGGAGAGTCCCGGCATGGGGATGCCCGTCAGCTCGTCCTTGCTGGACGACCGCGCGAGATCGACGTCCGGACCCTTCGACCAGCGCAGGTAGAGCCCGTCGTGCCGCTCGAGGAGTGCCGCGAGCGCGTCGAGCGTGTGCAGGACGGGCAGGCCGTCCCGTTCGGCGGATTCCACGCGTGATCACCTCCCGGTCGAACTCCGGGGTACCCGGCGACCGCGCACGGAATCCACCTTCCGGCAGGTCAGGCCGTTCCTCGGGTCAGGCCACGGCGCGGGCGGCCGCGCGGCCGGCGGCACGGCCGGAGAAGAGGCAGCCGCCGAGGAAGGTGCCCTCCAGGGCGTTGTACCCGTGGACGCCGCCTCCTCCGAAGCCGGCGACCTCGCCGGCCGCGTAGAGACCCTCGACGGGGGCGCCGTCGGGGCCGAGGGCGCGCGAGTCCAGGTCCGTCTGGATGCCGCCGAGCGTCTTGCGGGTGAGGACGTGCAGCTTGACGCCGATCAGCGGTCCGGCCTCGGGGTCCAGGACGCGGTGCGGGGTGGCCACCCGGCCGAGCCGGTCGCCGAGGTAGCGGCGGGCGTTGTGGATGCCTTGTATCTGGGCGTCCTTGCTGTACGGGTTGGCCAGCTGACGGTCGCGCTCCTCGATCTGCCGGCGGACCTCGGCCGCGTCGAGCAGCGGCTTGTCGGTGAGGGCGTTCATCTTCCCGACCAGTTCCTCGACGGTGGCCGCGACCACGAAGTCGGCTCCGTGCCGCTTGAACGCCTCGACCGGCGCGGGGGCGCCCTTGCCGAGGATGCGCTCCCTGAGGAAGGCCTTGCGGTCCTTGGCGGTGATGTCGGGGTTCTGCTCGGATCCGGAGAGAGCGAACTCCTTCTCGATCATCTTCTGGGTGAGGACGAACCACGAGTGGTCGTACCCGGCGATGTCCTCGGTGGTGCGCAGGTGGCGCAGCGTGCCCAGGGTGTCGTAGCCGGGCAGGCAGGGCGCGGGCAGGCGGCGGCCGAGCGCGTCCAGCCAGACCGACGACGGGCCCGGCAGTATGCGGATGCCGTGGCCCGCCCATATCGGGTCCCAGTTGCGCACGCCCTCGGTGTAGTGCCACATGCGGTCGCGGTTGACCAGCCGGGCCCCGGCGGCCTCGCTGATGCCCAGCATCCTGCCGTCCACGTACGCGGGGACCCCGGTGACCATGCTCGACGGTGCGGTGCCGAGCCGCTCGGGCCAGTACCGGCGGACGATGTCGTGGTCGGCGCCGATGCCGCCGCTGGTCACCACCACGGCCTGGGCGGTGAGTTCGAACTCGCCCACCGCGTCGCGGTTGGAGGCGACGCCGCGCGGGGAGTCGTCGTCGGCGAGCAGCGTGCCGCGCACCCCGCGGACGGCGCCCCGGTCCACGACGAGTTCGTCGACCCGGTGCCGGTGGCGGAAGGACAGCAGCCCGTCCTGGAAGGCCTGCTGGGCGTACCTGACGAAGGGCGCGACGACACCGGTGCCGGTGCCCCAGGCGACGTGGAAGCGCGGGACCGAGTTCCCGTGGCCGCCCGCCGTCAGGTCGCCGCGCTCGGCCCAGCCGACGGTGGGCAGGAAGGTGATGCCGTGGCCGTCGAGCCAGGAGCGCTTCTCCCCCGCCGCCCACTCGACGTAGGCGCGGGCCCAGCGGACGGCCCAGGAGTCCTCGTCGTGGGTGCGGTCGAAGGCGGCGCTGCCCTGCCAGTCGCTCCACGCCAGTTCGAAGGAGTCCTTGACGCGCAGCCGCCGCTGCTCCGGGGAGTCGACCAGGAAGAGGCCGCCGAAGGACCAGAACGCCTGGCCGCCGAGGTTGGCGGGGTTCTCCTGGTCCAGCAGCAGGACCCGCCGCCCCTGGCGGGTGATCTCATGGGCGGCGACCAGGCCCGCCAGGCCGGCTCCGACGACGATGACGTCCGCGTCCATGACGGTGTCCCCTCTGATCAGTTCTTGCTCGGTCGTGCGGCGTGCGTGCCGGGCCCGCGGGGCCGGCCGCGCGCCCGCCGAGC
>NZ_JACADT010000850.1:0-2495 GCF_013421635.1 Streptomyces sp. UH6
CCGCCGGGGGCGGCGACTCCCGCGCGCGGAGCCGGCAGCACCGCCTTCTGGTCGAGCCGGCTGTCCACCAGCACGTCCTCGTCGGACTTCCCGGCGGGCGTCTTCGGTTCGGCCAGGAGGGTGGCGGGCAGCAGCACCCGGGCCACCACTCCGGCCGTCGGGGCCTCGCCCACCCGCACCTCGATCCCGCACTTGCGGGCCAGCGCGCCGACCACGAAGTGACCGAGGAAGCGGCCCGGGTCGGCCATGAAGCTGGCCCGCCCGGAGAGCCGGACGTTGGCCTCGGCGAGGGCCTGGGCGTCCATGCCGAGTCCGTGGTCGACGATGGCGATCAGGTAACCCGCGCTGGTGCGCCGGCCCTCGACCTCGACCTCCGACTCCGGGGGCGAGAAGTTCAGCGCGTTCTCGACGAGTTCGGCGAGCAGGTGGGCGATCTCGGCCACCACCGAACCGGACACCCCGACCGGCTCGATGCGGCGCAGCACCACCCGCCGGTACTCCTCCACCTCGGAGAGCGCGGCGCGCAGCACGTCGGTGACGGGCAGCGGTGTCGACCACGGGCGGGGGCTCGACTCGCCGGCCAGCACCAGCAGGCTCTCGGCGTTGCGGCGCATCCGGGTGGCCAGGTGGTCGAGTTCGAAGAGGTTGGCCAGGGTCGCCGGGTCGGCGTCCTCGTGCTCCAGCTTGTTGATGAAGCTCAGCTGGCGGCGGACCAGGTTCTGGTTGCGGCGGCCCAGGCTGACCAGCGACTCGGTGGCGTTGCGGCGCAGCACGGCCTGCTCGGTGGCCAGGTCGAAGGCGGCCCGCTGGACGCGGTCGAAGGCCTCGGCCATCTCCAGCACCTCGGCGCCGGCCTTCTCCGGGACCCGGAGCGGCTCCGGCGGCTCGGGGGCCTCCCGCAGGTTGCTGTTCTGGATGGCGGCGACCGCCAGCGGCAGTCGTTTGCCCGCCACCTCCCGCGCCTGGTGGGCGAGTTCGGCGAGCGGGCCGGAGACGGTGCGGACGCAGTCGAGGGCGAGGGCGCCGAGCGCGGCGACGGTGGCGAGCGCCAGCAGCCCGAAGAGCACCAGGTCCTCACCCGCGTCGCTCTCCAGTTCGGAGGCCCGGCTCTCCACGTCGTGGTCCAGGGAGATCTGCACCTCGCGCAGCCCGTCGATGGTGGACGTCGCGCTGGCCCACCAGGCCGTTGGCGGGATCTCGGCGGCGTCGATCAGACCGCCTCCCCGGACCGCCCGCCGCTCGTACCACTCGGCGCGCTTGGCGTCGGGGGTGCCCAGGGCGGCGTCGAGGCGGCGCTCCTGGGTGGTGGTGGCCACCGAGGGGAAGGCCGCCAGCGAGGCGAGCCGGCCGGCCCGGATCTCCAGGAAGCGTCCGTGGTCGTCGCCGCGGAACCGGCCCGCGGTCACCGAACCGAGCAGGACCGCGCTCTCCTGGCCCGCGAACTCCTTCGCCTCGCCGAGGATCTGGAGCGCACGCCCCGCGTCGTACAGCGTGTGGTCCCGGACCTCGTCGAGACCGAGGTCGAGCCCGTCCAGCGCGGCGACGACGGCGGTGAAGTAGTCGAACACCTCCGTCACCCGGACGCTTCGCGCGTCGGCCTTCGCGCGGATCCCGCCGAGCGCGTCGAGCCGGCCAAGGACCTCGCGGACCGAGGCCGCGCGCTGCTCGTCCGTGTGTCCCCGCAGCGCCTGGTCGAGGACGGCCCGCGCCGTGTCGGTGGCCTTGCGCTGCGCCGGCAGGCGGTCGCTGAACTGCCGCACTCCGCCCAGGCTTCCGGCGGTGAGACTGCGCTCCTTCTGCAGCTCGTGGACCAGCCCTTGCAGGGTGATCTCCAGGCGGGCGTTGTCCGCCGTGGCGGAGGCGGTGCGGAAGGTCGCGATCTGTTCGGCGGCGGCGGTGCCGAGCAGGGCCAGCAGGACGGCGAGGGCCAGGACCAGGACCCTGAGGAGCCTGGTGCGAAGGGAGCGGGGGGCCTTCCGGCCCGTCCCGCCACGGGCGGCGCGCAGGCGCGCGGCGGCCGATGTCGGAGTGACTGCGTCCACTGAGGTGCCTTAAGTGGGAGGCGAGTTGGTCGGAGGAAGAGAAAAGGTTCTGCTCCCGACCCAACGACCCCGGTGGCCCTCGGTTACCGGGCCCATCGCGTTTTTATCCCATCGTGGCCGCCCCTCCGCGGAAAGCGCAGGTGGCCGCGCCCGCCCCTGCCCCAGGCGCGGCAATCTCCGGATGACGCTGCGTCACCTGCGCGTGAACGCGCCTTGATGGATCAGCAGTTGCAGTCGCAGCCGCAGCCGTCGCACCCTCCGCCCTCCCCGCCGTCCCCACCACAGCAGTTGCAGCAGTTGCAGCACTCGCAGCAGCTGCAGTCGCACTGGCCGCACCAGCCCTCGCGGCGCTCGCGGGACCACGGGCCCTCGAACTCGTCGGCGCAACAGACCTGGCAGGTGCACAGCAGACCGGCGGCGGCCGCGCAGCCCGCCCAGAACCCGCGTCCCTGC
>NZ_JACADT010000851.1:0-2490 GCF_013421635.1 Streptomyces sp. UH6
CCGGACCCGAACAGCCCTGACCCACCCGGAGACCCGATGAACCGTCACGTACTGATCATCAACCGCTGGACCAACTCCTACGCCGAGTACCACCGCCACATCGACCACACCGCCGACCGCGTCGCCTACCTCACCACCGCCGAGGGCAGCGCCCCGCTCGATCCGGACCTGGCCGAGGACATCCGCGTGCTGTCCGACCTCGGCGACACCGAGGCCGCCCTGCGGGAGACCGAGCGGCTGATCGCCCGGTACGGCCCGTTCACCCACGTCCTCGCCCTCTCCGAGTTCGACCTGGAGCTGGCGGGCGAGATCCGCGCGCGCTTCCGGATCCCCGGACGCACCCCCGGCCAGGTCGCCGCCGTGCGGGACAAGGTCGTGATGAAGGGCCTGGTCGCCGCGGCCGGACTGCCGGTGCCCGCCTTCGCCGAAACTCCGACCGCCGCCGCCGTGCGGGAGTTCGCCGACCGCCACGGCCACCCCTTCGTCCTCAAGCCCCGCGCCGGCGCCGACAGCCAGGGCGTGCACGTGGTGCGCACCCCCGAGCAGCTGGAGCGCCTGCTGGAGGACGCCGACCTGAGCGACGCCCAGTGCGAGGAGTTCGTCGACGGGGTCCTCCACCAGGTCGACGGCCTGGTGTCGGGGGGCGTGCTGCTCACCTCGCGCTCCTGGCGCTGCGGCGGCAGCTGCCTCGACTTCGCCACCGGCACCGCCTTCAGCTCGGTCGCCAACGACGACCGGGACTTCGAGCGGCGGGTCACCGCCTTCGCCGAGCGGGTGTGCGAGGCCCTCGGCATCACCGACGACGTCTTCCACCTCGAGGTGTTCCGCACCCCCGAGGACGCCGGCGACGACATCGTCTTCCTGGAGATCGGGGCGCGGGCCGGCGGCGGCCAGGTCCGGTACGTGTGGGACGAGGTGTACGGCGTCGACCTGGTCGCCGCCTCCGCGCTGGTGCAGCTCGGCGAGCCTCCGGCCGTCGAGGCGATGGACCTGGACGGCCCGGTCGCCGGCTACCTGATGATGCCCGAGCCGCCGGTGCGGCCCGCCGTCGTCCGCTCGGTGACCTCGCTGGTGGACCGGGTGCCCGGGATGTACGCCGAGACGCTGCCGCCGCCCGGCGCGGTGCTCAGCGGCAACGGCGGCGCGGTCCACACCGCCGGCACCTTCCGCTACCGGGGCGACAGCTCCGAAGAGGTCCGGGCGGCGATCCGGCGGACGCTGGCCGCCTACCGGCTCGACTGGCACCCGCTCGACGCCGACGCCGACGCCCCGCCCGTCCAGCCCGTCCAGCCCGTCCAGCCCGTTCAGCCCGTCCAGTCCGCCCCGCCCGGGCCGGCAGTGAAGGAGGCGGTCCGTGTCCGCCTCTGAGCTGCTCGACGCGCCACCGGGCGCCCCGGAGCCGAAGCGCCCCCGCGGGCTCTGGCACCACCGCGACTTCCGCAGGCTGTGGGCCGGCCAGACGGCCGCGCTGCTCGGCTCCCGGGTCACCGAACTGGCCCTGCCGATCACCGCGATCGTGCTGCTCGACGCCGGCCCCGCCGAGCTGGGACTGCTCAACAGCGCCCAGTACCTCCCGGTGCTGTGCGTGACCCTGTTCGCCGGAGTCCTCGCCGACCGGGTCCGCCGCCGGCCGCTGCTGATCACCGCCAACCTCGGGCGGGCCGTCATCCTCACGGCGGTGCCCCTGCTCGCCTGGCTGGGCGGGCTCGGCATCTGGGCGCTGTGCGCCGTCGCGTTCGCCACCGGCGTGCTCACCGCCGTCTTCGACGTGGCCTACCAGGCGTACCTGCCGTCCCTGGTGTCCAAGGAACGCCTGGTCGAGGGCAACAGCAAGCTGCAGGCCAGCCGCTCCGTCGCGGAGACCGCCGGGCAAGGGCTCGGCGGGACGCTGATCCAGGTGCTCACCGCGCCCGTGGCCATCATCGTCGACTGCCTCGGCTACCTCTTCGCCACCGGCATGCTGCTGCGCATCCGCACCCCCGAGGCCCGGCCCGAGCGGCCCGCGGGCGGGCGCTCCTCGGTCCGCAAGGACATCGTGGCGGGGCTGCGCATGACCATGAACAGCCGGCTCCTGCGCGTGATCATGTTCCACGCGTCCTGGTACAACCTGCTCTGGGACGTCGTCCTGGTCGTCTTCCCGCTCTACGGCCTCAAGGTGCTGCACCTCGGCCCGGCCGGACTCGGCCTGGTCATCGCGGCGGGCAGCGTCGGCGCGCTCGGCGGAGCCCTCACCGCCGGACCGCTCGGGACCCGGCTCGGCGTGGGCCGCGCCATGGTCGTCGGCATGACGGTGGCCTCGGCCGCGACGCTGCTGCTGCCGCTCGCGCCCGGCGACGGCAGCGTCCTCGCACACGCGCTGCTGACCGGCGGCTACGTCCTCAACGGCTTCGGCATCGCCGTCTTCAGCATCCACTCGATCACGCTGCGCCAGGCCACCGTGCCCATCGAGCTCATCGGCCGGGTCAGCGCCACCTTCCGGTTCGTCACCTG
>NZ_JACADT010000852.1:0-2488 GCF_013421635.1 Streptomyces sp. UH6
GCTGCTCGACAACGGTCCCTCCCCGCCACGGCGCCGGCCTGCACAGCCGGCGGTACCCGAGGAAACCGACCGCCACCGCGGCGGCTCCGGCGACCGCCGGAACCACGTACCCCGCCCTCGCGCCGGCCGCGTCGATCACGAGGCCGGCCCCCGACGAGCCGAGCGCGACGCCGACGGCGAGCCCGGTGCTGATCCAGGTCATGCCCTCGGTCAGTTGCGCGCGTGGTACGTGCTGTTCGATCAGGGACATCGTGGTGATCATCGTGGGGGCGATGAACAGGCCCGCGAGGAACAGCGCCACGGCGAGGAACGGCAGGTTCCCGACCAATTGGAGGGGGATCATACTCGCGGCCATCGCACAGACACCCACCAGCCATCGACGTTCGGGACGGCCCTGGACGCGCAGCACGCCGAAGACGAGTCCGGCCACGCAGGAGCCCGCCGCGTACACGGCCAGCACCAGGCTGGCAGCGGCCTTCTGCCCCAGCTCCTCGGCGAACGCCACCGTCACCACGTCGACCGCGCCGAAGACGGTTCCGGTGGCGACGAAGGTCGCCACCAGCACCTGGAGTCCCGGCGAGCGCAGGGCGCTGCCGCGCACGTGCTCCTCCGGCGGGTGAGGGCGCGGCTCGGTGGCGCGCTGGGAGGTCAGCCAGAACACGCCGGTCGCCATGAAGACGGCCGCGAGCAGCGGTCCGGCCTCCGGGAACCACGCGGTGGACAGCCCGATCGAGACGATCGGGCCGACGATGAAGCAGACCTCGTCGACGACCGACTCGAAGGAGTAGGCGGTGTGCAGCAGCGGGGTGCCGCGGTAGAGGGCCGCCCACCGGGCACGCACCATCGAGCCCAGGCTGGGCACGCAGCCGACGAGGGCGGAGAAGACGAACAGGGTCCAGTCCGGCCACCGGAAATGGGTCGCCACCAGCAGGCCGGCGGCTCCGGTCAGGGCGACCAGCACCGCGGGGCGCAGCACCCGGCTCTGACCGTGGCGGTCGATCAGCCGGGAGATCTGCGGCCCGAGGACGGCCGAGGAGAGCGCGATGGTCGCCGAGAGGGCGCCGGCCAGGCCGTACCGGCCGGTCACCTGGGAGATCATGGTGACCACGCCGATGCCCATCATGGACAGCGGCAGCCGGCCGACGAGACCCGCTGCGGCGAAGGCGCGGGTGCCGGGCGGCGCGAAGAGGGCGCGGTAGGGCGTGGGCACGGGCTCTCCGGGGAAAAGGGGCGTCGCTGCCCTGGTCAGGAGGTGGTTGGCCAATACAGCTTACGGCCGCTTCGATCAGGTGTGCCCCGGGTGCGGGGGCGTTCGAACAGGGTGCGTGGAGGCAGAGGGGGCGCAGGCCGCCGGACGTCCCGGGCCGGTCGGCCGGTTTCCCGGGATTCCCGGGGGCCGGGTGGCCCGGTTTCCCCGTCGCCGGTCGCTGGTGGGAAGATCGGGTCATGCCAGATGTGCTCGAATCCTCCCCTTACGACGCATTGCTGCTGCTCTCCTTCGGCGGCCCGGAAGGCCCCGAGGACGTTGTCCCGTTCCTGGAGAACGTCACCCGGGGCCGCGGCATCCCCAAGGAACGCCTCAAGGAGGTGGGGCAGCACTACTTCCTGTTCGGTGGCGTGAGCCCGATCAACGACCAGAACCGCGCGCTCCTGGACGCCCTGCGCGAGGACTTCGCGGATCACGGGCTGGACCTGCCGGTCTACTGGGGCAACCGCAACTGGGCCCCCTACCTGACCGACACCCTCCGCGAGATGGTGCGGGACGGCCGCCGCCGCATCCTGGTGCTGGCCACCAGCGCCTACGCCTCCTACTCGGGCTGCCGGCAGTACCGCGAGAACCTGGCGGGCGCCCTGGCCACCCTGGAGGCGGAGGGCCTGGAGCTGCCGCGGGTGGACAAGCTGCGGCACTACTTCAACCACCCGGGGTTCGTGGAGCCGATGATCGACGGCGTGGTCGAGGCCCTGGCGGACCTCCCCGAGGAGGTGCGGGACGGCGCCCAGCTGGCGTTCACCACGCACTCCATCCCGACCGCCGCCGCGGACACCTCCGGGCCGGTGGAGGAGCACGGGGACGGCGGCTCCTACGTGAAGCAGCACCTCGACGTCGCCCGGGTGATCGCCGACGCGGTGCGCGAGCGCACCGGTGCGGACCGGCCCTGGCAGCTCGTCTACCAGTCGCGTTCGGGAGCCCCGCACATCCCGTGGCTGGAGCCGGACATCTGCGACCACCTCGAGGAGCGGCACGCCGCGGGCGTCCCGGCGGTGGTGATGGTGCCGATCGGCTTCGTCTCCGACCACATGGAGGTCCTCTACGACCTCGACACCGAGGCCAGGGCGAAGGCCGAGGAGCTGGGACTTCCGGTGCGCCGTTCGGCGACCGTCGGCGCCGACCCCCGGTTCGCCGCCGCGATCCGGGAGATGATCGTGGAGCGGGCCGCGGTGGAGCGCGGACAGCGGGTGACGCCCTGCGCGCTGGGTGCCCTCGGCG
>NZ_JACADT010000853.1:0-2487 GCF_013421635.1 Streptomyces sp. UH6
CGCAGGACGAGGCCCCGCAGGACGAGGCGCGGTCCGCCGACACGGTCCCCGCCCAGGCCGCGCCCGTCGACGGGCCCGTCCCCGCGGAGACGGGGACGGAGACCGAGGCCGAGATTGAGGCCGAGATTGAGGCCGAGGTTGAGGCCGAGACGGTGGCGGAGTCGGCAGGTGAGGCCGAGGAGCGCCCCGAGGCCGTCGCGGGGACGGAGCAGGAGCCCGCGGCCGAGGACGCGTTCCAGCCCGCCGCCCCCGGTTACGCCGAGGCCGAACGCGAGGCCGTGCTGCGGGTGATGCGCGAGCGGCGCGACGTCCGCCAGGGCTTCCGCACCGACCCGATCCCGCACGAGGTGCTGCGCCGCGTCCTGGAGGCCGCGCACCACGCGCCGTCCGTGGGCCACTCCCAGCCCTGGGACTTCGTCGTCATCCGCTCCGAGGAGACCCGGCAGCAGATGCACGAACTGGCCACGCGCCAGCGCGAGGCGTACGCCAAGTCGCTGCCCAAGGGCCGGGCGAAGCAGTTCAAGCAGATGAAGATCGAGGCCATCCTCGACACCCCGGTGAACATCGTCGTCACCGCCGACCCGACCCGCGGCGGCCGCCACACCCTCGGCCGTCACACCCAGCCGCAGATGGCCCCCTACTCGGCCGCGCTCGCCGTGGAGAACCTGTGGCTCGCCGCCCGCGCCGAGGGCCTCGGC
Source organism: Streptomyces sp. UH6 (assembly GCF_013421635.1). Taxonomy (NCBI): domain Bacteria; kingdom Bacillati; phylum Actinomycetota; class Actinomycetes; order Kitasatosporales; family Streptomycetaceae; genus Streptomyces; species Streptomyces sp. UH6. The sequence goes on from NZ_JACADT010000853.1 coordinate 699, forward strand.
GTCGGCTGGGTCAGCTTCTTCGACGAGCGCGAGATGGTCCGCGCCCTCGGCCTCCCCGAGTACCTCGAGGTCGTCGCCTACCTGTGCGTGGGCTACGTCGACGAGTTCCCGGACGAGCCCGAGCTGGTGCAGGCCGGCTGGTCCAAGCGCCGCCCGCTGTCCTGGGCGGTCCACGAGGAGACCTACGGCCGCCGCGCCCTGCCCGGCGAGGAGCCGCACGACCTGCTCGCCGAGACCATCGCCGGCATCCGCCCGCTGGACGCCAAGGCGCTCGGCGAGGCGTGGGAGCGGCAGAAGCGGATGACCAAGCCGGCCGGCGCGCTCGGCATGCTGGAGATCATCTCCGCCCAGCTGTGCGGCCTGTCCCGGCAGTGCCCGCCGCCGATCCCGGAGCCCGCGGCCGTCGCGGTGTTCGCCGGCGACCACGGCGTCCACGCCCAGGGCGTCACGCCCTGGCCGCAGGAGGTCACCGGGCAGATGGTGGCCAACATGCTGGGCGGCGGCGCGGTCAGCAACGCGTTCGCCACCCAGGTGGGCGCGGAACTCTGCGTGGTCGACGTCGGGGTGGCCGCCGACCTGCCGGCCCAGCAGGGGTTCCTGCCCCGCAAGGTGCGGCCCGGCACCGCCGACATGACGCAGGGCCCGGCGATGACCCGCGAGGAGGCCAAGGCCGCCATCGAGGTGGGCATCGAGACCGCCCGCGACCTGGTCGCGGCGGGCAACAAGGCGCTGCTGACCGGCGAGATGGGCATCGCCAACACGACCGCCTCCGCCGCGCTGATCTCCGTCTACACCGGGACCGACCCGGCCGAGGTCACCGGCCGCGGCACCGGCATCGACGACGAGACGCTGTCCCGCAAGACCGACGTCGTCCGCCGCGCCCTCGAACTGCACCAGCCGGACCCGGCCGACCCGATCGGCGTCCTCGCCGCGATCGGCGGCCTGGAGCACGCCGCCATGGTGGGCCTGCTGCTCGGCGGCGCCTGTCTGCGCACGCCGGTCATCCTGGACGGCGTGAGCGCCGGAGCCGCCGCCCTGGTGGCGCGCGCCATCGCCCCCGAGGTGCTGGCCGCCTGCATCGCCGGCCACCGCAGCGCCGAGCCCGGCCACATCGCCGCGCTCAACAAGCTGGGCCTGCGTCCGCTGGTCGACCTGGACCTGCGGCTCGGCGAGGGCACCGGCGCGCTGCTGGCGCTCCCGCTGGTCCAGTCGACGGCCCGCGCCATGCACGAGGTGGCCACCTTCGACTCCGCCGGAGTCACCGAGAAGTAGCGGTACCGGGCAGCGGCGCCGCCGGGACCGGGGGCGGGCAGGAGATCGTGCGAAGATCACACCGCCCGGCCCCCGTCCCGGCCCGCCGCACGCCCTAAACTCCCCCTGTCAGGGCAGCTCCGACGGTGCAGCTCCCACCCTTGCCGGGCATGCCCCGAAGCGGCCCGGCAGCGTCCCATGCAGCCATCCCCCACGCTCTCGCCCGTTCCCCGACCTCTCGGCCCCGCTCGAGCAGGGGGACCCCCACGAGCCCGGGGGACCCTCATCGATGGAGCCGCACCCATGGCCGAACACCCCGCCTACCCCGTGGGCCTGCGCCTGACCGGCCGCCGAGTGGTCGTGCTCGGCGGCGGACAGGTCGCCCAGCGCCGCCTCCCCGCCCTGGTCGCGGCCGGCGCCGACGTCACCCTCGTCTCCCCCTCCGCCACCCCCTCCGTCGAGGCGATGGCCGACACGGGCGAGATCGCCTGGGAACGCCGCCGCTACGCCGACGGCGACCTCGACGGCGCCTGGTACG
>NZ_JACADT010000854.1:0-2487 GCF_013421635.1 Streptomyces sp. UH6
CCCGCGTGCCGCAACGGAAAGGCACTTTTCGTGCGTAACACCGTCAAGATCACCACCGCCGTCCTGACCGCCGGAGCCCTCTCCCTGGGCCTGACCGCCTGCGGCGGCTCCGACGACAAGGCCGCCTCCACCGACGGCCCGCTCGTCGTCGCCGCCACCCCCGTCCCGCACGCGGAGGTCCTCACCTTCGTCAAGGACAACCTGGCGAAGGACGCCGGCCTCGACCTCGAGGTCAAGGAGTTCACCGACTACGTGACTCCCAACACCGCCACCGAGGACGGCTCGGTCACCGCCAACTACTTCCAGACCACGCCGTACCTCGACGACTTCAACAAGAAGAACGGCACCCACCTCGTGCCCGTCGTCTCGGTCCACGTGGAGCCCCTCGGCCTCTACTCCGACAAGTTCGACAAGCTCGACGAGCTGAAGAACGGCTCCACGATCGCCGTCCCGAACGACACCGCCAACGAGGCGCGCGCCCTCAAGCTCCTGGCGGACAACGGCCTGATCGAGCTGAAGAAGGGCTCCGAGGCCGACGCCACCCCGGCCGACATCACCAAGAACCCCAAGAAGCTGGAGTTCAAGGAGATCGAGGCCGCCCAGACCCCGCGCGCCCTCGGCGACGTCGACGCCGCCGTGGTCAACGGCAACTACGCCATCGAGGCCGACCTGAAGCCCGCCGACGACGCCCTCGTCCTCGAGGCCGCCGAGAACAGCCCCTTCGGCAACTACCTCGTCGTCAAGGAGGGCTCGGAGAACGACCCGCGCGTCAAGAAGCTCGAGAAGCTGCTCACCTCCCCCGAGGTGAAGAAGTTCATCGAGGACACGTACGCCGGCTCCGTCCTCGCCACCTTCTAGGACGCGCCGCGGCTTCGGCCGACGCACCGTCAGGACACCGCGGGGTCCCCTCCGGTCACGGAGCGGACCCCGCCGTCCTGATCGGTGCTTTCATGCTGCATGCTGAAGAGTTCAGCAGGTCCGAACGGTTACCCGACGCTACGGAGCGGCGCATGAACGGCACCTTCCCCGACATCTCCATCAGCACGGAGCGGTTGGTCCTGCGCCCGCTCGAGGCGGCGGACGTGCCCGCCTTCACCGAGATGATGAACGACGAGCAGGTCGTCGCCTGGACCTCCGTCCCGCACCCCTACACCGAGGACCACGCCCGGCAGTGGATCGGCGCCCTCGCCCCGGCCGAGCGCACCGGGGGCCGCGGCATCGTCCTGGCCGTCACCGAGTTCCTCACCCAGCGGCTCGTCGGCACCCTCCACCTCCACCACACCGACTGGCGGATCCGCTCCGCCGAGGTCGCCTACGTCGTCGCCCCCTGGGCCCGCGGCGAGGGCTACGCCACCGAGGCCACCCTGGCCGCCGCCCAGTGGCTCTTCCGCGACCAGAAGTTCGAGCGCCTGGAGCTGCGCACCGCGGCCGACAACGCCGCCTCCCAGCAGGTCGCGCAGAAGATCGGCTGCGTCAGCGAGGGCGTCCTGCGCGGCGCCTGGATAGCCCGGGCCAAGGACGACACCGGCGCCTGGAGCGACGTGCGGACCGACCTCATCGTCTGGAGCCTGCTGCCCGAAGACCTCGAGGGCGTCGGCGAGTACGCCGACTGGGACTGACCACCGGCCTCCCGTCCACGGGGTAACCTCACAGCGCGCCCGCGTCCGGGCCTCCCCGACCACCGGCGACACCTCCCCCTGCTCACCCCTGCCCACCTCTGGAGACTGACGACGATGGCCGACCGGGTCACGGTGATCGGCTGGGACGGCTCGCCGCTGACCGCCGCGGGACGCTCCGCGCTCGGCGCCGCCACCCTGGTGGCGGGAGCCCCCCACCACCTGACACTCCCCGAGGTGCCCCCCGCGGCCGAACGGATCCGCCTCGGCAGTCTCCCCCTCGCCGCCCGCCGGATCGCCGCCCACCGCGGCACCGCGGTCGTCCTCGCGGACGGCGACCCCGGCTTCTTCGGCGTCGTCCGCACCCTGCGCGACCCCGAGTTCGGCCTCGAGGTCGAGGTGGTCCCGGCCGTCTCCTCCGTCGCCGCCGCCTTCGCCCGCGCCGGGATGCCCTGGGACGACGCCCAGGTGGTCGTCGCGCATCCGCGCACCCTGCGCCGGGCGGTCAACGTCTGCCGCGCCCACACCAAGGTCGCCGTCCTCACCGCCCCCGGCGCCGGGCCCGCCGAACTCGGCCTGCTGCTCGAGGGCGCGCCGCGGACCTTCGTCGTGTGCGAGGAACTCGGCACCGACCGCGAGCAGGTCAGCGTGGTCACCTCCGACCGCGCCGCCGACCACGTCTGGCGCGACCCCAACGTGGTGATCGCCATCGGCGCCCCCACCACCGCGGAATCGGCTCCCTGGATCGCCGGCCGCGCCCCCGCCGGGCCCCGCGGCTGGGTCCTTCCCGCCGACTCCTACGAGGGTCCGTTCGGCGAGGCCGAGGCCGAGCCGCTGCGCGCCGCCCAGCTGTCCCGACTGGGGCCGCACG
>NZ_JACADT010000855.1:0-2485 GCF_013421635.1 Streptomyces sp. UH6
CGCCGCGCGCGGTGGTGCGGTCAGGGGGAGGCCGTGGCCGCGTGGCCGTTCAGGGACGCCAGCGGCGTGTCGGCGAGGCCGAGCTCCGTGGCGCGGTCGAGCAGGGACCGCAGCCGGACGTCGCCGTCCTGCGCGGACATCAGCCGGGTCAGCAGCGCCGACACCGTCAGGTCGCGGACGTCTCCGGCCGAGACCGAGCCCACCATCCGGCTCAGGTCCTGCGTGAAGTCCGACGTTCCGTCCAGCCACGACCTGCCGAGCGCCTGGGCCGTCTGCGAGTTCTGGACGAAGCCGTCGATCCCCTTGCCGAGCGAGACCGAGGAGACCAGCCGGTCCAGGAAGACGGACTCCCCGCCGACGATGTTGATGTCGGCGTTCTCCAGCCCCGTGGCCAGCACCGTGGCCTGCGCCTCGGCGACCTGACGCTGGACGTCCAGCCCGGCCAGCCGGATGTCCTTCTCCGCCTCCAGCCGCAGCCGGTACTCCTCGTGGGTGCGGGAGGCGTCGTCCAGCGCGGCCATGGCGGTGGCCTTCTCGGTGAGGCCGGCCGCCTCGGCGCGCAGCCGGACCTCCAGCCCTTCCGCCTCGGCCCGCATCCGCGCCTCGGTGGCGGCGGCCTCGGCCAGCCCGGTCTTCTGCACCACCTCGGCCTCCGCGTCCCGGACCTCCACCGCCGCGAGACCCTCCGCGGCGGCCTCCGCCCGGACCGCCTCCGCGAGCCGCAGCTTGGCCCGCGCGTCCAGGTCCGCCGTCTTCAGCCGCGCCTCGGCCAGGGTGAGCTGCTCCGCGGCCCGGTGCGTCGCCGCGGCCTCCGCCGCCTCGGCGGCCTTGATGTCCTTGACCAGCTTCTCCTGCGCCTCGGCCTCCGCCGCGATGACGACGGCCTGACGCTCCCGCTCGGCCTCCTCGACCGCGCGCAGCCGCTTGATGGACTCCTCCTGCTCGGCGACCGTCCGGTCCACGGCGACGCGCTCGCGCACCACCTCGGCGATCTCCCGGCGCTCCGCCTCGACCTCCTTCTCGGCGGCGATGCGGGTCAGCTGGGTCTCCCTCTCCCGGGCGATGACCTCCAGCAGCCGGTCCTTCTCGATCCGCTCGTTCTCGATCGAGATGACCCGCTCACGGTTCTTCGCGGCGACGGCGATCTCACGGGCCTGGTTCTCCCGCTGGATGCCGAGCTGCTCCTCGGTGCGCAGGAAGGCGGCCTGGGCCCGCAGGCGCTCCTCCTCCACCACCCGCGCGGTCTCCGCCTCCTCGCGGGCGCGGACGGTGTCGATCTCCCGCTTCTGCTTGATCTCCGCGTCGGCCTGCCGGCGCTCCAGCTCCAGGATGGCCTCGCGGGCGTCCACGTCCTGCCGGGTGATCTCCTTCTCCTCGGTCCGGCGCGCCTCGTTGGTCCGGACGTGCTCGATCGCGGTGAGTTCGGTGATCTTGCGGATGCCCTGCGCGTCCAGGACGTTGGCCGGGTCGAGCTGGGTGAGCGGGGTCTGCTCCAGGTAGTCGATCGCGGCGTCCTCGAGGCAGTAGCCGTTGAGGTCGACGCCGATGACCTCGATGATCCGGAACCGCAGTTCCTCGCGCTTGGTGTAGAGGTCGGTGAAGTCCATCTGCTTGCCGACGGTCTTCAGCGCCTCGGAGAACTTGGCGTTGAACAGTTCCTGCAACGTGCCCTGGTCGCTGGCGCGGGCGGTGCCGATGGACTGGGCGACCCGGATGACGTCGTTGACGGTCTTGTTGACCTTGACGAAGAAGGTGATCCGGATGTCGGCGCGGATGTTGTCCCGGCAGATCAGGCCGTCCCGTCCGGTGCGGCCGATCTCGATGGTCTTCACCGAGATGTCCATCACCTCGGCCTTGTGCAGCACCGGCAGCACGATCTGACCGGTGAACGTGACGTCCACCTTCCGCATCTTGGAGACGATCAGCGCCTTGCCCTGCTCCACCTTTCGGAACAGCTTGGAGAAGACCAGCATCAGCAGCAGGGCGACGAGCAGGCAGCCGGCGAGAACCACGCCGATGCCGGTGGAGACAGCGTCCATGGCAACGTCCTCAAGCGTCAGGGAAGACCTCTGAGCGGTACGGAGAACGTTCGGACGGCGCGCGGGCGAGGCCACGGCGGGGCCGTCGGCGGGGATTTCCGGCTCCGGAACGCGGCACACTGCCGGGATCCGGAACCGGAGTCGTCCCCCGTGCTCCCCGTACACACATCATGAACGCCCGTGATCCACCGGCGCATTGCCGGTTTCCGGCAGTGTTGACTAGGGTCTCCCTGCCGGATGGGCGTCAAGAACGCGTTAAGAAGCATCAAGGAACGGGCGGTGGGGCGATGTCCGCAGCAGGGGAACCGGCGGTGTTCCTGGAGGGGCTCGACCGCATCCTGACCGAGGTCGCGGACACCGGGCGCCGCCTGACCCGCGACGAGCTGGAGTCGCGGCGTGAACTGGGCGAGCAGGCGGCCGAGGCGGGGCTCGGACTGCGCGGGATG
>NZ_JACADT010000856.1:0-2484 GCF_013421635.1 Streptomyces sp. UH6
GTGGTCACGGCGTCCGCGCGGCGGGGCCGCATGCCCGCCGGGGCGGAGGGTACGTACCCTCCGTACGGTGCGGGCGTCGCCGGGGGCGACACGAGTGCGAGGGGTGCCGGAAGTGATCCGAAAGCTGCAGGCGGTCGCGTTGGACTGCGCCGACCCGGTACGGCTGGCCGAGTTCTACGCGGCCCTGCTCGGCGGCCGGGTGGTCGCGGACGACGAGGACACCGACTGGGTCGAGGTGCGCGGGTTCGAGGGGATTCCGCTGGCCTGCCAGCGGGTGGACGGCTACCGGCCGCCCGAGTGGCCCGGCCAGGAGCGTCCGCAGCAGCTCCACCTGGACTTCGACGTGGACGACCTCGACGGTGAGGAGGAGCGGGCGCTCGCCCTCGGCGCGACCGTGCTGGAGCGGACCGACCAGCTCCGCCCGGGGGCGAACTGGCGGGTCTACGCCGACCCCGCGGGCCACCCCTTCTGCCTCTGCGTCCACTGAGCCACCGCCTCGGCCGCCTCCGCCTCCACCTCCGTTCCTCAACCGCGCTCGCGGGCAGGCGATTTCGGTTGCCGGTGCCGATCCGGTGGGATAGGAAGCCCGTGCGCCCCCCTGCGGCGGTCACCCGGCTGCCCGCCCCCGCCGATCGCCCGCGCGCGGCAGCGGGCACCGGGGCGGCACGCAACCCGTTCGGCACGCCGGCGCTCCCGGGCGGCTCCGGCCTCCGGTGGTTGACTGACCGCATGCCCTTCGTGCGTTACGGCGTGCTTTCGGGAACCCTGCACCGCCACCACCGCGACCGGCCCGACAGCCAGGGCCGCTGGTTCCACGTCAACCTGGAGGTGGACGCCCCCGCCGGGCGCCACCACTGCGCCGTGGACGTCGACAGCCACGCGTCCGCCGTGGGCGTCCGCTGGAAGACCTTCACCCTGCCCGCCGAGGCACTGGGTCCGGCCGCCGCCCTCGCCGCCTCCCCCGGCTACCACGAACTCCCCCGCACACCGGACTCCGGCGCCCTGGACTACGTGCGCCACCCGGAGCTGGCCGACCGCTCCGGCATCCTCTTCACCCGGCGCCCGCCCTCCTGGCTCCAGGACCTCCTCGAGCTCGTCGACTCCCGCCCCTGGCACGCGGGCTCCAACGTGGACGCCGCCCTCGCCCTGGAGTCGATCCTCGTGCCGGGGCAGCACGTCCTAGTCTTCGGCGAGCCCTTCGACGACGACCCCGATGGCGATCTCGGCATGCACAACGTCCACCAGAACCAGGGCGACCCGGCGGGCTCGCAGTGGTGGGTGGAGAACGGCACCTGGCAGGACGGCGCCACGCTCACCCGGCGCCCCGACGGCGCGTACGACCTGTTCCTCAACAAGTTCTCCAGCCAGTCCGACCGCACGGACGCCGCGGGCCACCCGGTGGCGTGACCCCGGGCGGCTCGTCGCCCTCCGGCGACCGGCGGTACTGTGCAGGGCAGTTGATCACCCGTCAGCACACCCTCAGCACATCCTGGAGCCTCGCCATGCCCGGTCCCGCCCACGACGACACCGCGCCGGCCATCGACACCAGCAGGCCGCATCCCGCGCGGATGTACGACTGGTTCCTCGGCGGCAAGGACAACTACCCGGTCGACGAGGAGCTGGGGCGCCGGCTGACCTCGCTCGGGCCGCAGATCCCGGTCATGGCCCGGATGAACCGCGCCTTCATGCACCGCGCCGTGCGCCGGCTGACCGGCGAGGGGGTCCGGCAGTTCCTGGACGTCGGCACCGGCATACCCACCGAGCCCAACCTGCACCAGGTGGCCCAGGGGATCGCGCCGGACACCCGGGTGGTCTACTGCGACAACGACCCGATCGTGCTGGCCCACGCCCAGGCCCTGCTCCGCGGCAGCGCGGAGGGCGCCCTCGCCTACGTCCAGGCCGACGCGCGCGACACCGAGGTGATCCTGGGGAAGGCCGCGGAGGTGCTGGACCTCGGCCGTCCGGTCGCCCTCTCCCTGATCGCCCTGCTGCACTTCCTCTCCGACGAGGACGGGGCGTACGAACTGGTGGAGCGCCTGGTCGACGCCCTGGCCCCGGGGAGCTACCTGGTCATCTCGCACCTCACCCCGGACTTCCACCCCGAGGAGGCGTCCCGGAAGGTCATGGACCTCTACCGGGCCGGCGGCGTGACCATGGAGATGCGCGACAGGAAGCGCTTCGCCCGCTTCTTCGACGGTCTGGAGATCGTCGAGCCGGGCATCGCGCTCGCCGAGGACTGGCACCCCGAGCTGGGCGAGCCCGTCCCCGGCCAGGAGGGCATCGTCAGCGGCAGCTACGTGGCGGTGGCCCGCAAGAACTGACGCGCCCCACCCCCGGTACCCCCGGTGGGTCCGGCGCGGCGTGCGGTGGGGGTTCCGACGGGGTGGCGTGCCCGTTTTCCTCGGCCTGAGCACGAAGAACCGGGCACGCCGGACGGCCCCCGTCAGCGTCAGCGCGCCACCGACGGCCCCTCGGGCTGCGGGA
>NZ_JACADT010000857.1:0-2470 GCF_013421635.1 Streptomyces sp. UH6
CCGCACCGGGACCGGGCGCACGCCATCTGGTCCCGGCGGGCCGTCCCGGACGCAGCCTGCTGCTGGAGATCGAGGGACGGGGCGGCGGTGACTGGCTGATCCCGCTGGACTCCCCCGCCGCGCTGCCCTCCGAGAACCATGTGGTGGCTCAGGTGGTGCTGGACGACGAGGAGTTCGCGCAGCTGGTGGCCGGGCACATCCGTCCCCGCGACGCGGCGGCGGGCCAGACCGGCGACAAGGCCGCCGTGGCGGACGTCCTCTTCGCGGCCGCGTCCCTCAGCCGGCTGTAACGGCGGCCTCGTTCAGGAGAAGACCACCGTGCGGTGGCCGTTCAGCAGGACACGCCGCTCGGCGTGCCACTTCACCGCCCGGGCCAGCGCCTGGCACTCGACGTCCCGGCCGACCGCGACCAGCTGCGCGGGGGTCAGCTCGTGACCGACGCGCTCGACCTCCTGCTCGATGATCGGGCCCTCGTCGAGGTCCGCGGTCACGTAGTGCGCGGTGGCGCCGATCAGCTTCACGCCGCGGGTGTGGGCCTGGTGGTACGGCTTGGCGCCCTTGAAGCTCGGCAGGAAGGAGTGGTGGATGTTGATGATCCGCCCGCTGAGCTGCTTGCACAGGTCGTCGGAGATGACCTGCATGTAGCGGGCGAGCACGACCAGCTCCGCGCCCTCCTCCCGGACGATCTCCAGCAGCCGGGCCTCCGCCTCCTGCTTGGTGTCACGGGTCACCGGCACGTGGTGGAACGGCACGTCGTACGAGCCCACCAGCTCGGCGAAGTCGGTGTGGTTGGACACCACGGCGACGATCTCCACCGGCAGCGCGCCGGTGGAGGCGCGGAAGAGCAGGTCGTTGAGGCAGTGGCCGAAGCGGCTCACCATCAGCAGCACGCGCATCTTCTCGCCGGCCAGGCCGATCTGCCATTCCATGTGGAACGAGTCACCGATCGCGGCGAAGCTGGCGCGCAGCTTCTCCAGGCTGACCGGGGCGGGGGCCGAGAAGTGGACCCGCATGAAGAACAGTCCCGTGTCGTGGTCGCCGAACTGCTGGCTGTCCTCGATGTTGCAGCCGGTCATGAAGAGGTAGCTCGACACGGCGTGGACGATGCCCTGCTTGTCCGGGCAGGCGAGGGTGAGGACGTACTGCTCGACGGGGGCGGCGGTGGACTGTTCGCTCATGACCGCCAGGGTCGCACATCCCCCACCCCGGTCGCGGGCGTGTCCCTCATCCGGGACGGCTCCGCCACCCCCTGCGCGGGGGTGTCAGGCCACCCGGGTGAGGATGCGGAGGACCTCGAGGGACTGCGGCGCGGTGTCGGGGTCGTCGCCGTCGCCGACGGCCATCCGCACGTGCGCGTCCCGCGCCGCCCGGACCGCCTCCGGCCACCCGGCGTGGGCCATGTACGCCGACACCGGCGCGTCCGGCCCCACCTGGTGCATGATCCGCAGCACCCGCAGCACGGCCGTGTCGACCAGCGCCGCCTCCTGCGAGTCCCGGAAGATCGTGCCGACGTACTTCTCCGCCGACCAGTTGTCCAGCCAGGTGTCCTCGACCAGGCGGTACACGGCGTCCGTGACGTCTCCGTACCCGTCGACCCCCGCCAGCCAGACGTTCTGCTGGAAGCCGGGGTCGGAGAGCATGTGCAGCGCCGAGCGGACGTTCCCGCGCCAGCGCCACCACGGCATGTCGTTGAGGGGCATGACGCCCATGGTGGAGGAGCGACGCCCGTGGCGGGAAGAGTTCACCGAAGTTTGCACGACACCCGATCGTACGTTCCGCGGCCGGCGACGGGCGCCCCGGGCACCGGGGAGCGGGGGCCGACCACCGGCCGCCCGGGGGAGAAGGCGCAGGTCAGAGCTGTAGCGGCGGCCGCTCGGTGAGCTTCCACTCCTTGGCGATCGGGTTCCACAGCTCGGACGCCTTCTGCTTCTCCGTGGTGGCGGTCCCGCTCTGCTCGGTGGCCGCGCGGGTCTCCGCGGTGTGGCGGGCCTGGCCGCGCTTGCAGAGCTTGCCCCGGTCGGCGGCCACCTGGTCGGCCCAGGCCGCGTAGTGCTCGTCGGCGGACTTGGAGGCCTGCCAGGCCTTGGTGAGCGCGGCGGTCAGCTCGGCGTGGTGCGGGAGCCGGTCGACCTCCAGCTCGTTGAGACGGGTGACCAGGTCGGCACGCTGCTGGGCGGCCCCGCGCAGCGCCTGCGCCGCAGCGTCCAGCTTCACGCACTTCCTGACGTCCTCGACGGCCCCGACCACCGCGGAGCGGCTGTCGCCGCTGTCGGCGAGGAGCTGGTCCAGGGCGACAGCCTGCGTCTTCACCGCCTCCTTGTCGTCCTTCTCCTCCTTCGGCGGCTGCTCGCCGCCGGCGGGCGAGGAGGTGGGGGAAGCGGCCGCCACCGGGGTGTCGTCCGTCTCGTCCTCGCCGCCGTCCATGAGGGAGCCGATGCCGATGCCCAGCACCACGATGCCGACCCCGGCC
>NZ_JACADT010000858.1:0-2464 GCF_013421635.1 Streptomyces sp. UH6
AGTCTCCGCCGGGCCCTTCGCGCGCGACGTCCAGGGGTCCCGCCCGCTCCCGCCCCGTCCGGCCGGGCAGGTCGAGGGCGGGACGGGTCAGGCGACGATCAGGTAGATGCCGAACGCCACCGCCGCCGCACACGCGGCGAAGCAGAGGTAGGCGCCGGTGACCGCGAGCGGGGCCGAGCCGCCGGTGCGGGCCGCCTTCTCCTTCTGGGAGAGGCCGGCGATGCCGAGGGTGAACAGGCCCACCAGGAGAACCGTGGCCACGAGGCTGACCCCGAAGACGGAGCCGAGAGCCGCCCAGTCGATCTTCATGCTGCTTCTCTTCCTACTTCGTTGCGGGTGCGCTAGGGGGCGTCAGACCTTGGCGGCCGTGGTCACGGGCTTCTCGCCGGCCGCGGCCGACGACCCGATGGCCTGGGAGGGCATCACGCGGTCCAGCTCCTCCTCGATCGCCGCCGTCGGGGGCGGCGTGACCGCGGCGACGGCGTCGGCGACGACCCCGTCCTCCTCGACGTGGTTCACGTTGGTGTGGTCGACGACCTCACGGCGGGAGATCAGCCAGATGGCGAGGCTGGAGCCGACCAGGAAGACCGCCACCAGCACGGTGCCCCAGGTGCCCTGCTGGGTCACGTACTCGGCGCCGGCGGCGACCAGCGCGGCGGCCGGCAGCGTCAGCAGCCAGGCGACCAGCATCCGGCCGGCGGTGGACCAGCGGACCACGCCGCCCTTGCGGCCGAGGCCGGCGCCCATCACGGCACCCGAGACGGAGTGGGTGGTGGAGAGCGAGAAGCCCAGGTGCGAGGAGGCCAGGATGACGGTGGCCGCGGAGGTCTGGGCGGCGAAGCCCTGCTGCGGCTGGAGGTCGGTCAGGCCCTTGCCCATGGTGCGGATGATGCGCCAGCCGCCGAGGTAGGTGCCGAGCGCGATGGCCACACCCGCGGAGGCGATGACCCAGACCGGCGGGTCGGAGTCCGGGACGAGGACGCCACCGGTGACCAGGGCCAGGGTGATGACACCCATGGTCTTCTGCGCGTCGTTGGTGCCGTGGGCGAGGGAGACCAGGGCCGCGGAGGCGATCTGGCCGGCGCGGTAGCCCTTCTTGGCGGTCTGCTCCTCGGTCTTCGAACCGAGCTTGTAGGTGATCCGCGCGCCGACCGTGGCGGCGATGCCGGCCACCAGCGGGGCGGCGAGGGCCGGGATCAGCACGTTGGTGATCAGCGTGCCGCCGTGCACCGCGCCGAAACCGGCGGAGGCGACGGTGGCGCCCAGGAGACCGCCCATGAGGGCGTGCGAGGAGCTGGAAGGCAGGCCGACCAGCCAGGTCAGCAGGTTCCAGAGAATGGCACCCACCAACGCCGCGAAGATCACCTCGGGTTGGATCCCCGACTCGTCGACGAGTCCCTTGGAGATCGTGTTGGCGACCTCCACGGAGAGGAAAGCACCCACAAGGTTCAGCACGGCGGACATCGCCACGGCGATCTTCGGCTTCATCGCGCCGGTGGAGATCGTGGTGGCCATGGCGTTGGCGGTGTCGTGGAAACCGTTCGTGAAATCGAACGCGAGAGCGGTGATCACCACAATCGCGAGGATCAGCGAGAAGCTTTCCATTTACCCAGGCAATCGTTCGACGTCATTGGCGATTCGAACGTAGGTAACCATGGTGAACGGAAGGTGAACTGACGCCCTACATGCGGTTTACGGTCACCCATGCGGACCCCACGGCGGCCCCGGGGCGGGGGAGCCGGAAGCGCGCAGCACTTGTCGATTTGTCGATACAGCCTGGTCAGCGCGGCACCCTCGACCCGGCGGCCGGACGGCGGCGCCGACGGACCGGCAGGCGCCTGGATGATCCTTGTCACTCCGTGGCCGACGGCCGGCCGGGGTGGCAGGATCCCGCACATGCGGGACACGGAACCGGCGAGCATACCGGACGAAACCGGCGGGGCGTGGCGGCGGCTGGTGGCCACCGCCCGGCGCACCCACGACGAAGGGCTGGTGGTCGGCACCTCGGGCAACGTCTCGGTGCGGGTGGGCGACACGGTGCTGGTGACACCCTCGGGGGTGCCGTACGACCGGCTGGGGCCGCGGGACCTGGTCGGGGTGGGGCTGGACGGGCAACGACTGCTGGGGACCGCGGAGCCGACCAGCGAACTGCCGCTGCACCTGGCGGTGTACCGCGCCACCGACGCGCGGGCCGTGGTGCACACCCACGCCGTGCACGCGACCGCCGTGTCCACGCTGGTCGACGAGCTTCCGCCGGTCCACTACATGACCGCCGCGCTCGGCGGCCCGGTGCGGGTCGCCCCGTACGCGGGCTACGGCACCCCCGAGCTGGCCGGGGCCGCGCTCGCCGCGCTGGAGGGCCGCTCCGCCTGCCTGCTGCGCAACCACGGGACCGTCGCGTACGGCGAGGACCTGGACCAGGCGTACGACCGGACCGCCCAGCTGGAGTGGATGTGCCGGCTGT
>NZ_JACADT010000859.1:0-2463 GCF_013421635.1 Streptomyces sp. UH6
GTGATGGGCCAGCTGCGCAGCGCCTGCCGCGCGCTGCTGCTCCAGGAGGCGGGACCCGCCCGGACCCTGGCCGCGCTCGACCACTTCGCCGCGGGTGTCCCCGGCGCGCTGTGCACCACGTTGTTCTGCGGGGTGCTCGACCCGGCGACCGGGCGGCTGGTGTACGCCGGAGCAGGACACCCGCCGGGCATCCTGACCGGGCCCGACGGCCGGGTCACCCTGCTCGACCAGGGACGCGGACTGCCCCTGGCCGTCAGGCCCGGCGCCGAGCGCCCCGAGGCCGAGTGCGTGGTGTCTCCCCGGTCGACCCTGCTGCTCTACACCGACGGCCTCGTCGAGCGACGCCGCCGCCCGCTGAACGAGGGCATCACCCTGGCCGGGGAAGCGCTCCAGGCCGGGCGGAACCTGTCCGCCGACGCGCTCGCCGCGCGGGTGATGGAGCGGCTGGCCCCCGAGGACGGCTACGACGACGACGTGGCCCTGCTGCTGTACCGGCACCCCGGGCCGCTGGAGCTGACCTTCCCCGCCGAGTCCTCCCAGCTGGCCGTCACCCGCGGGACGCTGCGCGGATGGCTGCGACGCTGCGACCTGCCGCCCGGACTCGTCCAACGGGTGCTGGTCGCCGCGGGCGAGGCCTGCGCCAACGCGGTGGAGCACGGCCACCGGGACCACCCCGGCGATCCGGTCCGGCTCTGCGCGGCGGCGGGCGCGGACGAGATCCGCCTCACCGTCGAGGACAGCGGGCGGTGGAAGCCGCCCCGCCCGGAGGACAGCCGGCACCGGGGCCGCGGGATCGCGCTGATGCACGCCATGATGCAGGAGGTCGCCGTCACGCCGGGCGAGGCGGGGACCACGGTTCGGATGCTGACGAGGATCGAAGGATGACGCCGCTGACCGTGACCCCCGGCACCGGACCGGGCGGCACGCCGCTGCTGATCGCCACCGGCGAGATCGACCTCGCCAACGTCCAGGTGCTCGCCCGGGCGCTGGAGGCGCTCGCGGACACCGCCGGGACGGTCGTGCTCGACCTCACCGCCGTGGAGTACCTGGACAGCGCCGGGCTCAGCGTGCTGTTCCGCCACGCGGAGCGGCTGGAGATCGTCGCCCCGCCGCTGCTCGAGCCGGTGCTGACCTACTCGGGCCTGGCGGATCTGGCCGTGGTCCGCGCGCCGTAGCGCGTGGAGCCGTGCCGGCGTGGGCCTCCACCACCGTGGGCCCACGCCGGTGCGCTGCGCCGCCGGTGCGGTGCGGTGCTACGGCAGGGTGAGGATCTCGGCGCCCGTGCCGGTGACGACCAGGGTGTGCTCGAACTGGGCCGTGCGCAGGCGGTCCTTGGTGACAACCGTCCAGTTGTCGTCCCAGATCTCGTACTCGTACGTGCCCAGCGTCAGCATCGGCTCGATGGTGAACGTCATGCCCGGCTGCATCACCGTCGTCGCGTACGGGCTGTCGTAGTGCGGGATCACCAGACCGGAGTGGAAGGAGGTGCTGATGCCGTGCCCGGTGAAGTCGCGGACCACGCCGTAGCCGAACCGCTTGGCGTAGGACTCGATGACCCGGCCGATCACGTTGATCTGCCGGCCCGGCCGCACCGCCTTGATCGCGCGGTTCAGCGCCTCCCGGGTGCGCTCCACGAGCAGGCGGGACTCCTCGTCGACGTCGCCCACGAGGTAGGTGGCGTTGTTGTCGCCGTGCACCCCGCCGATGTACGCGGTGACGTCGAGGTTGACGATGTCGCCGTCGCGCAACACCGTCGAGTCCGGGATGCCGTGGCAGATCACCTCGTTGACGGAGGTGCACAGCGACTTGGGGAAGCCGCGGTAGCCGAGCGTCGACGGGTAGGCGCCGTGGTCGCACATGAACTCGTGGGCCACCCGGTCCAGTTCGTCGGTGGTGACACCCGGGGCGATGTGCTTGGCGGCCTCCTCCATCGCCTGCGCGGCGATCCGGCCCGCCACCCGCATGGCCTCGACGATCTCCGGAGTCTGCACCTCGGGACCGGTGTAGGGCGTCGGGGCGGGCTTGCCGACGTACTCGGGCCGCCGAATGTTTCCGGGCACGGATCGGGTGGGAGAAAGCTCCCCTGGTACGAGCAGCGACTGGGCAGACATGCCTGCGAGTCTAACCAGCGGGGCATACGGCATCAGGCCCGCGTTCGGCGGCGGCGGAAGCCGGCGGAGGAGAAGGAGACACGGAGCATGGCACTGTTCAAGAAGCGCACGGCCGGCAAGCCGGGCGAGTGGTACTACTGCCTCCAGCACAAGAAGGTCGAGGAGGGGCCCGAGTGCCCCGCGAAGGACCGTTTCGGCCCCTACACCACCCGGGGTGAGGCCGAGCAGGCCATGGAGACTGCGCGCGAACGCAACCTGGAGTGGGAGAACGACCCCAAGTGGCACGACTCCCCGGCGCGCGGCGACCAGGAGTAGCCGCGGCGGCGGGGAGCGGCGCCGGGCGTCACCGGCG
>NZ_JACADT010000086.1:0-11250 GCF_013421635.1 Streptomyces sp. UH6
ATCGGTGAGGGGCCGCTGCTGCGGATCGTGCTCGCCGTCCTGTGCGGCGCCGCGGCACTGGTCGTCCAGCACCTCGCCGGACTGTCCCGGCAGCTCGCGGACCAGGCCCGGGAGGCCGGCGAGACCCGGGCGGTGCTGGACGGCACCGTCACCGCCGTCCGGGAGAGCCTGGAGCGGCACTCCGCGGACCTGAAGGGGGCGGCGGACCAGCGCGCCGCGACGCCCTCCCCGCAGCCCGGCGGCCCCGTGGAGGCCGTCGCCGCCCACCGCGTGGAGCGGGTCACCTCCGACTCCATCCCCGAGCAGACCCGGCGCTCCATCGCCGAGGTGCTCACCACGGGGCCGGACATCCTCCAGACCTTCGCCCGCGCCGAGCTGGAGCGGGTGGTGCGGCACATGGCCGACCTCAACAACCTCACCGCCGAGTGCGCGGGGGAGAACCACGACTGGATGCTCTCCCTCACCCACTCCACCGAGCGGTCCATCTTCGCCACCAGCACCTCGGTGGACCGGGAGTTCTGGAACAGCGAGCCCGCCTCCCGCTACCTCCAGGCCCAGCGGGAGGCCATCGAGCGGGGCGTCGTCGTGCAGCGGCTGTTCCTCCTGGAGTCCGCGGAGATGCTCGACGACAAGCTGCTGCGGCTCTGCGAGGAGCAGGAGCTGCTCGGCATCGAGCTGCGCGCCGCGGTCATGCAGGAACTCCCGCCGCACCTCCAGCGGGGCACCACCAGCGACTTCATCCTCTACGACGAGGGCGTCTCCTTCGAGATCGAGCAGGACCTGCGCGACGTCAACGTCAAGACCCGGCTGATCGCCCGCCCCGGCCACGTCGAGCAGCGGCTGCGGCGGTTCCGCGAGCTGTGGGAGGCCGGGATGAACCTGCGGGACCTGGAGACCCGGGTCGACGACGAGGAGGACGGCGCCTGGATGGTCGACGTCTAGCCCCGAAGGCCACTCGCGGGGCCAACCGCCGGTCCGCCCGCCGGGCCGCCGAGCGGTCCGCCGAGCGGGGCCCTGAGGGCCACCGTGGCGGGTGCGGGAGAATGGGGCCATGAGTCTCTTCCGGGACGACGGCGTCGTCCTGCGCACCCAGAAGCTCGGCGAGGCGGACCGGATCATCACGCTGCTGACCCGCGGCCACGGCCGGGTGCGCGCGGTCGCCCGGGGAGTACGGCGCACCAAGTCGAAGTTCGGCGCGCGGCTGGAGCCGTTCTCCCACGTCGACGTGCAGTTCTTCGCGCGCGGCAGCGAGCTGGTCGGCCGCACCCTGCCGCTGTGCACGCAGAGCGAGACCATCGCCGCGTACGGCGGGACGATCGTGACGGACTACGACCGGTACACCGCCGGAACGGCCATGCTGGAGACCGCCGAGCGGTTCACCGAGCAGGAGGGCGAGCAGGCCGTGCAGCAGTACCTGCTGCTGGTCGGCGCCCTGCGCACGCTCGCCCGCGGCGAGCACGCCCCGCACCTGGTCCTCGACGCGTTCCTGCTGCGTTCGCTGGCCGTCAACGGCTACGCGCCCAGCTTCGGCGACTGCGCGCGGTGCGGGATGCCCGGGCCCAACCGTTTCTTCTCCGTCGCCGGCGGCGGCTCGGTCTGCGTGGACTGCCGGATGCCGGGCAGCGTGGTGCCGTCCGCCCCCACCCTGGCGCTGCTGGGCGCACTGCTCGCGGGAGACTGGGAGACCGCGGACGCCGCCGAGGCGCGCCACGTCCGCGAGGGGAGCGGGCTGGTCGCCGCCTACCTCCACTGGCACCTGGAGCGCGGTCTGCGGTCGCTGAGGTTCGTGGAAAAGTAGGCACCCGCAACACTGCAGGGGCACGAGGACGAGGAGCTGGGACAACATGGCCGTAGGCGGATTCCTGGGGCGGCAGCGCCGCGAGTACACGGCGCCGGAGCCGCACCCGTCGGGGGCGCGTGCGCCGAAGCTGCCGTCCGAGCTGGTGCCCGGGCACGTGGCGATCGTCATGGACGGCAACGGCCGCTGGGCCAAGGACCGCGGCCTGCCGCGCACCGAGGGTCACAAGGTGGGCGCGGAGCGGGTCCTCGACGTCCTCCAGGGCGCCATCGAGATGGGCGTCGGCGCGGTGTCCCTGTACGCCTTCTCCACGGAGAACTGGAAGCGCTCGCCCGACGAGGTGCGCTTCCTGATGAACTTCAACCGCGACTTCATCCGCAAGACCCGTGACCAGCTCGACGCGCTCGGCATCCGGGTCCGCTGGGTCGGCCGCATGCCGAAGCTGTGGCGCTCGGTCGCCAAGGAGCTGCAGATCGCCCAGGAGCAGACCAAGGGCAACGACAGGCTGACCCTGTACTTCTGCATGAACTACGGCGGTCGCGCCGAGATCGCCGACGCCGCGCAGGCGCTCGCCGAGGACGTGCGGGCCGGGCGGCTCGACCCGTCCAAGGTCAACGAGAAGACCTTCGCGAAGTACCTGTACTACCCGGACATGCCGGACGTCGACCTCTTCCTGCGCCCCAGCGGCGAGCAGCGGACCTCCAACTACCTGCTGTGGCAGTCCGCCTACGCGGAGATGGTCTTCCAGGACGTCCTGTGGCCCGACTTCGACCGCCGCGACCTGTGGCGCGCCTGCCTGGAGTACGCGCAGCGCGACCGCCGCTTCGGCGGGGCCGTCCCCAACGAGCAGCTCCTCGCCATGGAGACCGCGATGCGGGGCGGTCCGGCCGGGGCCTGACCCGACCGGACGCCCAGGTGCCCGGACAGGCCGGCCCGGCGGCCGGCCTGGCGGGACCCGTCAGCCGACGAGGATGTCGGACCGCCCGCTGCTCAGGTACCCCTCGGTGGCGACGATCATGAACTCGAAGCCGGCCAGGGTCATCCCCGCGCGCGACCACGCGTCGAAGTGGTTGCCGGTGGTGACGGTGCCGCCCTGGGTGCGGCTGCCGCGGTTGACGCTCCAGTACTGCTGGAGGATCTGGGTGCCGCCACTGGGGTACCGCACCGTGCGGTAGACGTCGTAGACCTGGCCGTCGCTGCTGACCGTGCCCCGGTGGTCGGGGTGGGTGGGCCGGTAGGAGCCGTAGCCGTCGACGATGTAGTACTCGACGAGCGGGTTCCGCGCCCAGCCGTAGACGGACAGGTAGCCGTTCCCGGAGGGGATGAACGCGCCCGACCACCGGACCGTCCTGCGGCCGCCGGTGGCCCAGCCCTTGCCGGCCACGAAGTTCCCGCAGCCCGTCCAGTTGACGGCGTACCGGCCGCCGGCGCCGAGCGTCATGGCGACCGTTCCGGTGCCGTCGGTCCAGAACTGGTAGAAGTGGCCGTCGTGCGTGCCGCTCTGCGGCGTCGTGATGGTCTGGGCGTGCGCGGTGCCGGGGAGCAGCAGCGAGCCCGCGCCGGCGGTGAGCGCCACGCCGGCGGCCCGGGTCAGGACGCTTCTGCGGCTGGGCCCGGCGCCGGATAAGTGGGGGACGTTCCGGTCGGGTGTCTGGTCCGGGTGCACGCGTACTCCTTCGTGGGGGGGCGACTGCGGAGGTCCGGCCCGCGGCGTGCTCCCGCGGGCCGGACGCGGCCGAGGAGATGGGAGCGGCCCCGGTCGGCGGGGCGGCTTCTCGGCAGTGTTGGCCGGGGCGTCCTGGGCTGTCAACGGCGCGCGGTGTCCGGCGGGCGGTTGCCGGCCACGGAGGTCTCCCGCACGGGGGCGTGAGGATCACCCGGACCCCCGATCCGCCGCGCGAAGGGGAGCGGAATGATTGCTCCAGCTATGATTGGCGCAGCAATCATAGCTGGAGGGCCCATGGTGAAGCCGGAGCGGTTGTTCGCGCGGGACACGGAGTGGCGTGAGCTGGTCGAGTTCGTCGGCTCCGGACAGGCCGGGGCGTCGCTGGGGCTCGTCTACGGCCGGCGCCGGCAGGGCAAGACGCTCATGCTGGAACTGCTCGCCCGGGAGACGGGCGGGTTCCTCTTCGCGGCGACGCAGCAGAGCGAGGCGCAGAACCTCGACGACCTCGGCCGCGCCTACGCGGACTTCCGCGGGCTGCGCCGGCCTGTCGTGTTCGGTGACTGGCGGGACGCCTTGGACGAGCTGTTGCGTCTCGGCGAGGAAGCCGAGGTGCCGGTCGTCATCGACGAGTTCCCCTACCTGGTCTCCGCCACGCCCGCTCTCCCCTCCTACCTGCAGCAGGCCCTCAGTCCGCTCGGTCACGCCAAGGAGCACACCCGGACCCGGCTCGTCCTGTGCGGCAGCGCGCTGACCACGATGGCGCAACTCCTCGGCGGGGGAGCTCCGTTGCGGGGACGGGCGAGCATGGAGCTGGTGGTGCGTCCGTTCCGGTTCCGGGAGGCGGCCGCGTTCTGGGGAGTCGCGGACGATCCGGAGTCGGCGTTCCGGCTCAACGCCCTGGTGGGCGGGACTCCCGCCTACAAGGAGATGTGCGGCGGCTCCGGGCCGACGGACCTCGACGACTTCGACCGCTGGGTGGTGCGGCGGTTGCTCAATCCCGGCTCCGCCATGTTCCGCGAGGGCGGGATGCTGCTGCGCGAGGACCCGTCGATCTCCGACCCCACCTCCTACGCGTCGGTACTCGCGGCGGTGAGCGCCGGACGTCACCGCCGGTCGGAGATCGCGGCAGCGCTGGGCCGTCCCAGTGGTTCGCTCGGGCACCTGCTGTCGGGCCTCCAGGACATCGGGCTCCTGGAGCAGACGGAGGACGCCACAAGGGACAAGCGCAGCGTCTTCCGGGTCGCCGAGCCCGTCGTGCGGCTGCACCAGTTGCTGATCCAACGGCACGAGCCCGAACTGGTCGTCGGCCGGGCCGAGCAGGTGTGGACGGACAGCGCCGACACCGTCGCCTCCAGGATCTACGGTCCGCACTTCGAGGAACTCGCCCGCCAGTGGTGCTTCGAGCACGCGGCGCCGGAGACGCTCGGCGGCCGGCCCGCCTGGGTCCGCCCGACCGAGATCGCCTGCCGGGAACATCGGCGCGGCCACGAACTCGACCTGGTCGTGGCCCACTCACCGGCCTTCGGTGCGGAGCGGATCACCGCGATCGGAGAGGCCAAGGGCACGCTCGGCGCCGTCGGCGTCTCCCAGCTGGAGCGCCTCGAGCACCTGCGGGGCCTGCTGCCCGCCGCGAAGGTGCAGGCCCTGCCCAAGCTCCTCCTCTTCGCCCGCTCCGGATTCACCGCCGACCTCCGGCGCGAGGCGGCCGCGCGGAGCGACGTCGAACTCGTCGATCTGGTCCGTCTCTACCAGGGGGAGTGAGGGGCCCGTCCCTCCGTCGTGGCTACGATCAGGCTCTTTGACCGATGGGGAAGAGGGGTGGGCCGTGAGCCAGGACGTGGTGCCGGGGGCCGTGGTCTTCGAGTACGAGAGCACGGTGGAGGATGTCCGGGAGACGGTGAAGGTGCTCTCGCGCAAGCAGCGAGGCATGGCCGGCCTCGTCAGCAGGCCTGCGGTCTGGGTCGTGATCGGGGCCCTGGGTGTCGCTGCGGTGACCGGCGCGGCCGTCACGGGGTCGACCGCCTTCTTGGCCCTCGGTTCGCTGTTGCTGTTGGAGGCGCTGGTGCTGCCCTGGGTGTACGTCCTGTCGGCGCGCCGGCAGGCCAGGGCCGTCGGCGACCAGCTGGTGCCGTGCCGGGTAACGGTCGACGAGGACGGCGTACGCACCGCCACCGCCACCATGGACGCCCACCTGGCGTGGGGCGCCTTCGGCAGCTACATCGAGACCGACCGTCTCTTCGTCCTCCGCGGCCCGCAGCGCGCCGGGATACGGGGCGGCTGGATCGCGAAGCGCGGCGCCCCCGACCAGATCTCCCTCGACCGCCTGCGCGCTCTCCTCGACCAGCATCTGCAGCGCGCCTGAAGGCGGTGGAGGGTCCATGTCGGTGACCGTGACGTCTGACAGACCAAGAGCCGTGGCGGGTTTCCTCGTGTCGGTTCTGGCCGCCCTGGCCTGCTTCGGGTGTGGTCCCGACGCGGGCGAGGCTGCGGGGGAGAGCGGCCCGCGCATGTATGACGGGTGGTTCGACACGTCCCGTGACGGATTGCGGAAGTTCCTCGCTGATTCCGGCCAAGCGGACCTCGCCCTCTTCGACGGCACCTTCGAAGGTGAGGAGAGGGAATGGCAGACCATCCCCGAAGGGGAGCACCTGGAGGGCGGAAGCTACAGCAACCGGATCGGTGAGTGCGACAACAGCGTCACCGTGCGGGTCCGGATGCTGCGGGACGACGAAGTGCGCATCCATCTCGGCATGGCGTGCGCTTCGTAGAGAGCCCCCGTGAATCCGCTCGGTGAGGGCGGAGCCGGATGAGTCGGAGCTCCGTCGCGTCAGGCACCGGCAGTCTGCCGCGACGCGGCGGGGCTTCGGCGTGTCGTGGGCCGGGGAGGGGCCCCTCAGCCCCCCGCCGCGCAGGTGGCGCAGGTGCCGAAGATCTCGACGGTGTGGTCGACGTCCACGAAGCCGTGCTCGGCGGCGATCGCGTCGGCCCACCGCTCGACGGCGGGGCCCTCGACCTCGACGGCCTTGCCGCAGCCGCGGCAGACCAGGTGGTGGTGGTGCTCCTCGCTCGCGCAGCGCCGGTAGACCGACTCGCCCTCGGACGTGCGCAGGACGTCCACCTCGCCCGCGTCGGCGAGGGACTGGAGCGTCCGGTAGACGGTGGTGAGGCCCACGGAGTCGCCGCGGTGACGGAGCAGGTCGTGGAGTTCCTGCGCGCTGCGGAATCCGTTGACCTCGTCCAGGGCCTGCGCCACGGCGGCGCGCTGTCGGGTGGAACGGCCCCGTACGGGCGATCCGGCGGTCGACGTCACCGTTGCCTCCTCACATTCGTGGGTCGCCGGGCCATTGTGCCAGCCCGGCGATGCGCGGTCAGGGTCCGTGCCGACCGGCGGGACCTTCGGACGCGGTGAGGTCGTACTCGGCCTCGTCCTGGGGGACCGGTGTCCGCACGTCCCGCGCCCGCCGCGCGCCGGCCGCCGCCCGGCGCCTGGCCAGTGGCGTGGCCAGCGCCGTGAGCAGCACGAACGCGCCGATGGTCAGCAGCACGATGGTCGCGCCCGGCGGCACGTCGTTGTAGTACGAGACGGTCGTGCCGCCCAGCGTGGCGGCGACGCCCAGGGCCACCGCGATCGCGAAGGTCGCGGCGAAGCTCCGCGCCAGCTGCTGCGCGGCGGCGACCGGCACCACCATCAGCGCGGACACCAGCAGCAGGCCGACGACCCGCATGGCGACCGTGACGGTGACCGCCGCGGTGACCGCGACCAGCAGGTTCAGCGCCCGCACCGGCAGCCCGGTGACCCGCGCGAACTCCTCGTCCTGGCTGACCGCGAAGAGCTGGCGGCGCAGCCCCACGGTGACCAGCAGTACCAGCGCGGCGAGCACGCAGATGGCGGTGACGTCGGAGGAACTCACCGTGGAGAGCGAGCCGAACAGGTAGGTGGTCAGGCCGGCGTTGGTGCCGCCGGGGGCGAGCGCGGTGAGCAGCACGCCGCCCGCCATGCCGCCGTAGAAGAGCATGGCCAGCGCGATGTCGCCGCGGGCCTTGCCGTACCAGCGGATCAGCTCCATCAGCACCGAGCCGGCGACGGCGACGAGGGTGGCGACCCAGACCGGCGAGGAGTTCAGCAGGAAGCCGAGGCCGACACCGGTCATGGCGACGTGGCCGATGCCGTCGCCCATCAGGGCCTGGCGGCGCTGCACCAGGTAGATGCCGACGGCGGGCGCGGTCAGGCCGACCAGGACGGCCGCGAGGAGCGCCCGCTGCATGAAGGCGTAGTTCAGGAGGTCCATCAGCTCAGCAGTCCCGTACGGAGGTGGTCGGCGTCCGCGTCGTCGTGCGGGTGGACGTGGTCGTGGCCGGGCAGCGCGTGCTGGCCGAGGGCCTTCGGCGGCGGGCCGTCGTGCAGGACGCAGCCGTCGCGCAGCACCACCGCGCGGTCGATCAGCGGCTCCAGCGGGCCCAGCTCGTGCAGCACCAGCAGCACGGTGACGCCGCGGGCGACCTGCTCGCGCAGGGTGTCCGCGAGGACCTCCTGGCTGGCCAGGTCGACGCCCGCCATCGGCTCGTCCATGATCAGCAGCTCGGGTTCGGAGGCGAGCGCGCGGGCGATCAGCACCCGCTGGTGCTGGCCGCCGGAGAGGGCGTCCACGGGGTCCTTGGCGCGGTCGGCGAGGCCGACCAGCTCCAGGGCGTGCCGCACCGCCTCGTGGTCGGCCTTGCGGAGCAGCCCGAAGCGGGCCCGGGACAGCCGCCCCGAGGCGACCACCTCGGTGACCGTGGCCGGGACGCCGCCCGCGGCGGTGGTGCGCTGCGGGACGTAGCCGACGCGCGACCACTGCCGGAACCGGCGGCGGGGGACGCCGAACAGGTCGATCTCGCCGGAGAGCACCGGTACCTGGCCGATGATCGCGCGGACCGTGGTCGATTTGCCGGAGCCGTTGGCGCCGAGCAGCGCGACGACCTCGCCGTGCCGCACGGTCAGGTCGATGCCGCGCAGGACGGGCTTCGCGCCCAGCTCGGCGCGGACCGTGCGCAGGGATATGACGGGCTCGTCCACGGCGCCCTCCTGAGGGTGGGGTTCCTGCCGGCTCACTTGGCTCCCAGCGCCTTCCGCAGCGCCGTGAGGTTGGACTCCATGACCTGGAAGTAGTCGTCGCCGCGCGACTTGTCGGTGACGCCCTCCAGCGGGTCGAGCACGTCGGTCCGCAGACCGGTGTCCTCGGCGAGGGTCTTCGCGGTGCTGTCACTGACCAGGGTCTCGTAGAAGACGGTGGTCACGCCGTCCTCCTCCGCGATGTGCTGGAGCTCCTTGACGCGGGCGCCGCTGGGCTCGGACTCCGGGTCGAGACCGGTGATGGACTCCTCGATCAGGCCGTAGGCCTCGGCGAGGTATCCGAAGGCGGAGTGGTTGGTGAGGAAGACGTCGGTCTTCCGGTTCTTCAGGCCGTCCTCGAACTTCTGGTCCAGCGCGTCGAGGCGGTTCACCAGGTCCTCGGTGTTGGCCCGGTAGTCGGCCGCGTGGTCCGGGTCGGCCTTCTGGAAGGCCTTGGAGACGCCCTCGGCGACCTCGGCGTACTTGTCCGGGTCCAGCCAGATGTGCGGGTCCTTGGCGCCGGCCGCGTGGTCGTGGCCGTGGTCGTGGCCCTCGTGCTCGTCGGCGTGCTCGTCGGCGTGCTCGTCCGCGTGCTCCCCGTCGACCTCGGCGCCGTGCTCCTCGAGCTCGGTGAGGGTGGCGGCGTCGATCCTCTCCGGGCCCTCGGTCTGGGCGACGGCCTCGTCGACGGCGGGCTGGAGGCCCTGGAGGTAGAGGATCGCGTCCGCCTCGGTGAGCGCGGCGGTCTGCCGGGCGGTGATCTCCAGGTCGTGCGGCTCCTGGCCGGGCTCGACGAGGGTCGTGACGTTGACGTTCTTCCCGCCGATCTGCTCGGCGAGGAAGGCCATCGGGTAGAACGACGCGACGACATCGAACTTCTCGGTGTTCTTGGCCGTGGCCGTGTCTCCGCCGGAGCAGGCGGTGAGGGCGATGGCGCCCAGCACGGTGGCGGTGGCGGCGGCGGTCGTCGGTATGAGGCGTCGGACGTTCATGACTCTCATTTTCAACTAATATGGAAACCGTTGTCAACAACGGAGGTCAAAGCTACGCGAAGGGGCCGGATGGGGTGTGTCGCACAGCCTCGTGCGTCCTGGTGGCGGGACCGATTTGATCGGGGGGCAGTCCCCGCCGGTAACCTGAGGCATTCGCTGTGAAGCAATGCTCCGAGGGGCCGGCGCGGCAGTCGCCGGCCGGCCGCTCGCCGCCCGTCGTCGTAATGAAGAGAGCACCGTGGCCGCCGACAAGATCGACACCATCGTCAGCCTGAGCAAGCGCCGTGGCTTCGTATTCCCCTGCAGTGAGATCTACGGCGGTCAGAAGGCCGCCTGGGACTACGGGCACCTGGGTGTCGAGCTCAAGGAGAACATCAAGCGCCAGTGGTGGCGCTACATGGTGACCTCCCGTGAGGACGTCGTCGGCATCGACTCCTCCGTGATCCTCGCCCCCGAGGTCTGGGTCGCCTCCGGTCACGTCGCCACCTTCTCGGACCCGCTCACCGAGTGCACCTCCTGCCACAAGCGCTTCCGCGCCGACCACCTGGAGGAGGCCTACGAGGAGAAGAAGGGCCGCGCCCCCGAGAACGGCCTGGCCGACATCAACTGCCCCAACTGCGGCGTCAAGGGTCAGTTCACCGAGCCCAAGCAGTTCTCCGGCATGCTCTCCACCCACCTCGGCCCGACCCAGGACAGCGGTTCGGTCGCCTACCTGCGCCCCGAGACGGCCCAGGGCATCTTCACCAACTTCGCCCAGGTGAAGACCGCCGCGCGCCGCAAGCCGCCGTTCGGCATCGCCCAGATGGGCAAGTCCTTCCGCAACGAGATCACGCCCGGCAACTTCATCTTCCGCACCCGCGAGTTCGAGCAGATGGAGATGGAGTTCTTCGTCAAGCCGGGCGAGGACGAGAAGTGGCAGGAGTACTGGATGGAGCAGCGCTGGAACTGGTACACCGGCCTGGGCCTGCGTGAGGAGAACATGCGCTGGTTCGAGCACCCGCAGGAGAAGCTCTCCCACTACTCCAAGCGCACCGCCGACATCGAGTACCGCTTCCAGTTCGGCGGCAGCGAGTGGGGCGAGCTCGAGGGTGTCGCCAACCGCACCGACTACGACCTCACCGCCCACGGCAAGGCCTCCGGTCAGGACCTCCAGTACTACGACCAGGAGAACGACGAGCGGTACACCCCGTACGTCATCGAGCCCGCGGCCGGTGTCGGCCGCACCCTGCTGGCCTTCCTCCTCGACGCCTACGTCGAGGACGAGGCGCCGAACGCCAAGGGCAAGATGGAGAAGCGCGTCGTGCTGCGCCTCGACCCGCGCATCGCGCCGGTCAAGGTCGCCGTGCTCCCGCTCTCCCGCAACCCGGAGCTCTCGCCCAAGGCGAAGGGCCTCGCCCAGGCGCTGCGCCAGCACTGGAACATCGAGTTCGACGACGCCGGCGCCATCGGCCGCCGCTACCGCCGCCAGGACGAGATCGGCACGCCGTACTGCGTCACCGTCGACTTCGACACCCTGGACGACAACGCGGTGACCGTGCGTGAGCGTGACTCCATGAAGCAGGAGCGGGTCTCCCTCGACCAGATCGAGGGCTACCTCGCCTCGCGCCTGATCGGCTGCTGACCGCTTCCCTTCCCGCGCACCGGGCCCCGGTCCTCCCCCTCCGCAGGGGAGGACCGGGGCCCGTCCGCGTCGGCCGGGGTA
>NZ_JACADT010000860.1:0-2454 GCF_013421635.1 Streptomyces sp. UH6
CCGCTGGTCGGCGCGGCGCACGTCGGGATGGCCCAGCCACCGCAGGTACAGCGCAGCCGCCGACACCGCGTCCAGCGGCGTGCGGATGGTCACCGGCTGGAAGGCCGGCCGGCCCGCCGACGGACCGGTGGTGCCCTCCGCGGTCAGCACCGGGAGCCGCAGCACCACGCCGCAGGGACAGCCCAGTTCCGGCCACGGCCACTGCGTGGGCAGGGAGCACCGGGGGCAGTGCACGGTCACCCAGCTCTCGTGCCAGACCCGACGCGTCAGCTGGACGGGTTCGCCCGAGACGTCCAGCGCAGGGGCCACGGGAGTGCCGCAGGCGCAGGGGAACGCCGGTACCCGGTAGACGTGCTCGCGCCGGCAGGCCGGGCAACACACCGGAACCTTTTCGGACATGGCCACTCCAGGACGTGATGCGGTCGGACTCCCATGGTGCTCCCGACCGGGGCCGTTTGTCCGTCTCTTGACGCCCTTTCGACTCCGCTTCTACGCTGATTCCGCATAACAGAAGAAGTTTTCCGTATCCCGGAAAAAAGGGTTGCCCGGTTCGGGCGTCCCGGCACCGGAAACGGCCCGACAGGGAGGTGCGCGATGGCCCGTACGACCGCTGCCCGCGCGGCAGTCGAGATCCTGGTCAGGGAAGGCGTCACCGAGGCGTTCGGCGTGCCGGGCGCGGCGATCAACCCGTTCTACGCGGCGATGCGGGCCTCGGGCGCCGTCCGCCACACGCTGGCCCGCCACGTGGAGGGGGCCTCGCACATGGCCGAGGGGTACACCCGGGCCGTGAGCGGCAACATCGGCCTCTGCGTGGGTACTTCGGGGCCCGCCGGCACCGACATGATCACCGGCCTGTACTCGGCGTGGGCGGACTCGGTCCCGATCCTCTGCGTCACGGGGCAGGCGCCGACCACGGCGCTCCACAAGGAGGACTTCCAGGCGGTCGACATCGCCTCCGTCGCCCGTCCGGTCACCAAGTGGGCGGTCACCGTGCTGGAGGCCGCCCAGGTGCCCGGCGTCTTCCAGCAGGCGTTCCACGTGATGCGCTCGGGCCGCCCCGGGCCCGTGCTGATCGACCTGCCGGTCGACGTCCAGCTCGCCGAGATCGAGTGGGACCCCGGCGTCTACCAGCCGCTGCCGGTCCACCGTCCGGTGGCCTCCCGGGCCCAGATCGAGAAGGCGTTCACCCTGCTGGACGCCGCAGAGCGCCCGCTGATCGTCGCCGGGGGCGGTGTCGTCGGCGCCGACGCCTGCGCACCGCTGCGCGAGTTCGCCGAGCTGACCGGGGTGCCGGTGGTGCCGACGCTGATGGGGTGGGGCGCCCTGCCGGACGACCACGATCTCAACGCCGGCATGGTGGGGCTGCAGACCTCCCACCGCTTCGGCAACGCCACCTTCCTGGAGTCCGACTTCGTGCTGGGCGTCGGCAACCGCTGGGCCAACCGCCACACCGGCCGCCTGGACGTCTACACCGCCGGACGGACCTTCGTCCACGTGGACGTGGAGCCCACCCAGATCGGGCGGATCTTCGCCCCCGACCTGGGCATCGCCTCGGACGCGCGTGCGGCGCTGGAGCTGTTCGTCTCCGTGGCGCGGGAGCGGAAGGAACGGGGCGGGCTCCGTGACCGCTCGGCCTGGGCGGAGGCCGTCCAGGAACGCCGGGCCCGGATGGAGCGCCGCACCCACTTCGACGACGTGCCGGTGAAGCCGCAGCGGGTGTACCAGGAGATGAACAAGGCGTTCGGCCCCGAGACGCGGTACGTCACCGCCATCGGGAACTCCCAGATCGCGGCCGCCCAGATGCTGCACGTCCACCGGCCCCGGCACTGGATCAACTGCGGACAGGCCGGCCCCCTCGGCTGGACCCTCCCGGCGGCCCTGGGCGTGGCCCGTGCCGACGCCTCGGCGCCGGTGGTGGCGCTCTCCGGCGACTACGACTTCCAGTTCCTGATCGAGGAGCTGGCGGTCGGGGCCCAGCACCGCATCCCCTACATCCACGTCCTGCTCAACAACGCCTACCTGGGCCTCATCCGGCAGGCGCAGCGGGCCTTCGCGATGGACTTCGAGGTCAACCTGGAGTTCGAGAACGTCAACGCGCCGGAACTCGGCGGGTACGGCGTCGACCACGTGAAGGTGGCCGAGGGTCTCGGCTGCAAGGCGATCCGGGTGACCGAACCGCCGCAACTGGCCGGGGCGTTCGAGGAGGCGAAACGGCTGGCGGCCGAGTTCCGTGTTCCGGTCGTGGTCGAGGTGATCCTCGAGCGGGCGACCGACGTCTCCATGTCCGTCACCAACGACATAGGCGCCGTGGTGGAGTTCGAGGAGACCGCCACCGAGCCGTGGCACGCGCCGACGGCGCTGCGCACACCGAAGGGGTGAGCCCGCCCGGCTCCCCCGGGAGTGCGCCGGACCCTCAGTAGCCGCCCCCGCAGCTCGAGCCCCCGCCCCAGCCGT
>NZ_JACADT010000861.1:0-2453 GCF_013421635.1 Streptomyces sp. UH6
CGAGGTCCCGGACGCCACCCCGGAACGGGTCCGCGCCTGGCTGGTCCGGCTGGGGGAGCTGGCGGCGAAGCTGGACGGCGCGGGGCTGTTCGCCGGCACGGGCCTGGAGGAGATCGTGGTCAGCGCCGGCGGCAGCGCCTGGTTCGACACGGTCGCCGAGGTCTTCGCGGACCTGCCCCCGCTCGGCCTGCCCGCGCTGAAGCTGCTGCGCTCGGGCGCCTACGTCTCGCACGACGACGGCCACTACCGGTCGGTCACGCCGTTCACCCGGATCCCCGAGGAGGGCGCGCTGGAGCCCGCCTTCCGGCTGTGGGCCCAGGTGATCTCCCGCCCGGCGGCCGGGCAGGCCTTCCTGAACGCCGGGAAGCGCGACGCCGCCTACGACCTGGGGATGCCGGAGGCCCAGGTGGTGCGCCGGGGCGAGGAGGAACGTCCCGCGGACGGGATCGCCGTCACCAAGCTCTCCGACCAGCACGCCTGGCTGGAGACCGCCCCGGGCGCGGACCTGGAGGTCGGCGACTGGGTGGGCATGGGGCTCTCGCACCCGTGCACCGCCTTCGACAAATGGCAGCTGATCCCTCTGGTCGAGACGGACGGCACGGTGGTGGACTACATCCGCACCTTCTTCTGACCGGCCGTTCGCCCTCCGACCGACCGTTCACCATCTGACCGACCGCTCGCCGCCGGTCCACCGCCGGTTCCCCGCCGGCACCGGCGGCGCAGCGCCATGGGGACACCGGGAGCCGCCATGCATCTCGCCGATCTGGTCGTACGGGACGCCGAGGTGGTGGACGGCTCCGGCGGGCCGTCCTACCGGGCCGACGTGGCGGTCAAGGACGGCAGGATCGTCCAGGTCGTCCGCGAGGCCGCCGCCTCCGGATGCCAGCGCCCCGTGGGCACCCGGATCCTGGACGCCGAGGGGCTCGCCCTGGCGCCGGGGTTCGTGGACATGCACTCCCACAGCGACCTGGCGCTGCTGACCGACCCGGACCACTCCGCCAAGCTGGCGCAGGGGGTCACCCTGGAGGTCCTGGGCCAGGACGGCCTCTCCTACGCGCCGGTCGACGACCGCACCCTCGCCGAGGTGCGGCAGGCCGTCGCCGGGTGGAACGGCCCGGGCGACGGCGTGGACTTCACCTGGCGCTCGGTCGGCGAGTACCTGGACCGTCTGGACCGGGGCGTCGGCGGCGAGGGCATGGCCGTCAACGCCGCCTACCTGGTGCCCCAGGGCACGGTCCGGATGCTGGCGATGGGCTGGGAGAACCGCCCGCCGACCGCCGGGGAACTGGACCGCATGCGGGAGCTGGTCGCCGCCGGGCTGCGGGAGGGCGCGGTGGGCATGTCGTCCGGGCTGACGTACCCGCCGGGCATGTACGCCGACCGCGCCGAACTGACCGAACTGTGCCGTGTCGTGGCGGAGTCGGGCGGCTACTACTGCCCGCACCACCGTTCCTACGGCGCCGGCGCGCTGGACGCCTACCGTGAGGTGATCGGCATCGCCCGGGACGCGGGCTGCGCCCTGCACCTGGCCCACGCCACCCTCAACTTCGCCGAGAACCGCGGCCGTTCGGGCGAACTCCTGGCGCTGCTGGACGAGGCGCTGGACGGTGGCTGCGATCTGACCCTGGACACCTATCCGTACACGCCGGGCGCCACCACCCTGGCCGCGCTGCTGCCCGGCTGGGCGAGCGAGGGCGGCCTCGAGGCGACCCTGGAGCGGCTGCGGGACGACGCCACGGCGGAGCGGATCCGGCACGACCTGGAGGTGACCGGCTCGGACGGCTGCCACGGCGTGCCGGTGGAGTGGCCCACGGTGGAGATCTCGGGCGTGGTCGACGCCTCGCTCGGCGGCGCGGTGGGCCGCACGGTCGCCGAACTGGCGGACGCGTCGGGAAGCTCCCCCTGGGAGGCGGCCCGCGGCCTGCTGCTGGCCGACCGGCTCGGTGCGACGATCCTCCAGCACGTCGGCCACGAGGAGAACGTCCGCGCGTTGATGCGGCACCGGACGCACACCGGGGGCTCCGACGGGATCCTGCGCGGCGCCAAGCCGCACCCCCGGGCGTACGGCACGTTCCCCCGCTACCTCGGCACGTACGTGCGGGAGTTGGGGGTGCTGACGCTGGAGGAGTGCGTCGCCCACCTCACCGGCCGGCCGGCCGCCCGGCTGGGCCTCACCGACCGCGGTCTGGTCCGCGAGGGCCACCGGGCCGATCTGGTGCTGTTCGACCCGGCCACCGTCGCCGAGGGCGCGACGTTCGCCCTGCCCCGGACGCCGCCCGTCGGTATCCCCTACGTCCTGGTGAACGGCCGTGTCGCCGTCGAGGACGGCCACCGCACCGGTGTCCTGGCGGGGCGGACGGTGCGGTCGCGCGGCTGACGGGTCAGCGGCCGGCGGATCAGCGGCCGGCGGGTCAGTGGGGGCGCCGGGTGCCGTTCCCCCAGCCGTTGCCGCG
>NZ_JACADT010000862.1:0-2452 GCF_013421635.1 Streptomyces sp. UH6
GCCCGCAAGGCCTGGGACCGCCCGCTGACCGCCTACTACCTGATCCTGGGCGGCAGTTCGCTGATCACCGTGCTCGGCCTGGTGATGGTCTACTCGGCCTCCCAGATCACCGCGCTGCGCTACTCGCTGCCCGGCGCCTACTTCTTCCGCAAGCAGCTGCTCGCGGCCGTCATCGGCGGCCTGCTCCTGCTCGCCGCCTCCCGGATGCCGGTGAAGCTGCACCGGGGGCTCGCCTACCCGATCCTCGCCTGCTCCGTCGGCCTGATGATCCTGGTGCAGATCCCCGGGATAGGAATGGCGGTCAACGGCAACCAGAACTGGATCGCGCTGGGCGGCAGCTTCCAGATCCAGCCCAGCGAGTTCGGCAAGCTCGCCCTCGTCCTCTGGGGCGCCGACCTGCTCGCCCGCAAGCAGGAGAAGCGGCTGCTGAGCCAGTGGAAGCACCTGCTGGTCCCGCTCGTCCCGGTGGCCTTCCTGCTGCTCGCGCTGATCATGATCGGCGGCGACATGGGAACCGCCATCATCCTCACCGCGGTCCTCTTCGGCCTGCTGTGGCTGGCCGGTGCCCCCACCCGGCTCTTCGCCGGCGTGCTGTCCGTCGCGGGCGCCATCGGCCTCTACTTCATCACCAGCAGCGACAACCGGATGGCCCGCCTGGCCTGTCTGGGCGCCACCGACCCCGGGCCGCAGGACCAGTGCTGGCAGGCGCTGCACGGCCTCTACGCGCTGGCCTCCGGCGGCCTGTTCGGGTCGGGCCTGGGTGCGAGTGTGGAGAAATGGGGACAACTTCCCGAAGCCCACACCGACTTCATCTTCGCCGTCACCGGTGAGGAACTGGGCCTGGCGGGGACGCTGTCGGTGCTCGCCCTCTTCGCCGCTCTAGGCTATGCGGGCATCCGCGTGGCCGGACGCACGGAGGATCCCTTCGTACGGTACGCCGCGGGAGGCGTGACCACCTGGATCACGGCCCAAGCCATGATCAACATGGGTGCGGTGCTCGGTCTGCTGCCGATCGCCGGAGTCCCCCTCCCGCTGTTCTCGTACGGCGGATCCGCCCTGCTGCCGACCATGTTCGCCGTCGGGCTGCTGATCGCGTTCGCGCGTGACGAGCCCGCCGCGCGGGCGGCGCTTGCGATGCGCCAACCCCGCTTTGGTAAAAAGCGTGCGGGGAAGAACCGGCCGGTCCGGGAACCCCGCAGATGGAACACGATGCGACGGCGCGCCTCGGCGCGCTCGTCCGGAGAGCGGTGAATTTCGGTGCATGTCGTACTCGCCGGCGGAGGAACCGCGGGCCACATCGAGCCCGCGCTCGCCCTCGCGGACGCCCTGCGCAGGCAGGACCCGAGCGTGGGCATCACGGCCCTGGGCACGGAACGAGGCCTGGAGACCCGTCTGGTGCCCGAACGCGGCTACGAGCTGGCGCTGATCCCGGCGGTCCCGCTGCCGCGCAAGCCCACCCCGGAGCTGATCACCGTCCCCGGCCGGCTGCGCGGCACCATCCGGGCCGCCGAGGAGGTCCTGGAGCGCACCAAGGCCGACGCCGTGGTGGGCTTCGGCGGCTACGTCGCGCTCCCCGGCTACCTGGCCGCCAAGCGCCTGGGCGTGCCGATCGTCATCCACGAGGCCAACGCCCGGCCCGGCCTGGCCAACAAGATCGGCTCGCGGTACGCCTCCCGCGTCGCCGTCGCGACCCCGGACAGCAAGCTGCGCGGCGCCCGCTACATCGGCATCCCGCTGCGCCGCTCGATCGCCACGCTGGACCGCGCCGCCGTGCGCCCCGAGGCGCGCGCCGCGTTCGGTCTCGACCCCAACCTGCCCACCCTGCTGGTGACCGGCGGCTCCCAGGGCGCCCGCCGGCTCAACGAGGTGATCCAGCAGGTCGCCCCGCGGCTCCAGCAGTCCGGCGTCCAGATCCTGCACGCGGTCGGCCCCAAGAACGAACTGCCGCAGGTCCACCAGATGCCGGGGATGCCTCCGTACATCCCGGTGAGTTACCTGGACCGGATGGACCTCGCCTACGCGGCGGCGGACATGATGCTCTGCCGCGCCGGCGCGATGACCGTCGCCGAGCTCTCCGCCGTCGGGCTCCCGGCCGCCTACGTCCCGCTGCCCATCGGCAACGGCGAACAGCGGCTCAACGCGCAGCCGGTGGTCAAGGCGGGCGGCGGCATGCTGGTCGACGACGCTGAGCTGACCCCGGAGTGGGTCCTGCAGAACGTCATCCCGGTGCTCACCGACCCGCACCGGCTGTACCAGATGTCCCGGTCCGCCGCCGAGTTCGGCCGCCGGGACGCCGACGAACTGCTCGTCGGCATGGTGTACGAGGCGATCGCCGAGGCCCGCCGCGCCTGACCGGACGGTCGGCGGGGCGACGGGGGACAGGCCGCGGCACGCGGCGCGCAGCACGACGGAAGGCAGGGAGCGTGGCCGGAACGACGACCGCGGCCGAACG
>NZ_JACADT010000863.1:0-2440 GCF_013421635.1 Streptomyces sp. UH6
GCCGGCGGGGCGTCCTCGGCCGCGGGAAGGGTGAACCAGACGACCTTGCCGGACTCGCCGTCCGGACGCGCCCCCCAGCTCTCGCTGAGCGCGGCGATCATCGCCAGGCCGCGGCCGCAGGTGGCGAGCGAGTCGGCGAGGGCATCGGCGTCCCCCAGGACCGGGAGCCGCGGATCGTGGTCGTGCACCGAGACGGTGAGCCGGTCGAGCAGCAGCTCGAGCCGCACGGTGCAGGTCTTGTCCGGCCGGACGTGCCGGTGGACGTTGGTCAGCAGGTCGGTGACACCGAGCGAGGCCCGCTCGGTGAGGGAGTCCAGATGCCAGTAGCGCAATTGCGCCGAGACGATTCTGCGGACCTGTCCGATCCGCGACGGCAGGGCCTGGAGCTCCACCGCGCAGTGCCTGCTCGGGTGACTGATCACGGCTGCAACTCCCCGACGTAGAGGTCCGGAAGATGGCGACGACCGGCTGTCTGCGTAGTCGCCGGTAAACCCAGAGTGACGTGAGAACAGCGTGACCCAGCGCCCGCACCGCCGCAACTCGCGGCCTCGGCGGCGCCCGGAGGCCGGGTCCGGCGGCGGACGGCCGGGTGCCTTCAGCGTGGCCGCGCCGCCAGGCGCACCGTCCGGGCGAGGAGCACCGCCGGCGACTCCGCGCCGTCCGGTCCGCGTACGTCGAGCGCGGACGTGCCGGACTCGGCGTCCTCGTCACGGAGCGTCAGGACATAGCGCGCTCCCCCCAGCTGTACCAGGACACGGTCGGCCCGCCGGAACCGCGTCCGCAGGACACGGACCTTCTTCGCGGGCGCGGCGGCGATGACCCGACCGCCGCTGTTGAGCAGCTCCACCAGTCCGCCCCGCACCCGCACCTGGCCGGCCCGGGTCAGCGACCTGAGGCCCCGCTCGATGCGCACGCCCGTCGCGCTGAACTCGAGCTGACCGCCGGGGTGTTCCCGGTCGTCGGGCCCGGCCGCGAGGAACTCCTCCGTGGCGGTGAAATCCGGCTCCGCCATGCTGACGCCCCACCCTTCGCCTTGTCCGCTGCGCCCCCGTTGCGCCACGTACGAGTAGTCTGCCCGGATGTGCGGCCGGACACCAGGGCCTCCGGAGGTCCGGACCGAGGCGCGCGCGGCACGTCGGCCCGGACCGGCCGGCCGTTGTGCGCCCCTTGTCCCCGGCACGCTCCCAAGGCCCCGCTTGAGGTCCCCAAAGATGCGTTTATGCAGGTGGGAAGCGTGTGGAAGGTGTCTATGATCGGGGCTCCCGGTACTTCCGGGCCGTCCGAGGAGCCTGTCATGCCCAGCCCCCTTCCCCCGCCCGGCGCCGACGCCACGCTGGACGTCGACCGCAGCGACGTGACCTACCGCGCCTGGCTCAAGGAGGCGGTCCGCCGGGTCCAGGCCGACGCCAACCGGTCCGCCGACACCCACCTGCTGCGCTTCCCGCTGCCCGAGCACTGGAACGTCGACCTGTACCTCAAGGACGAGTCGACCCACCCCACCGGCAGCCTCAAGCACCGCCTGGCCCGCTCACTCTTCCTCCACGGACTCTGCAACGGCTGGATCCGGCCGGACCGCCCGGTGATCGAGGCGTCCAGCGGCTCCACCGCCGTCTCGGAGGCCTACTTCGCCAAACTCATCGGCATCCCGTTCATCGCGGTGATGCCGCGTACCACCAGCGCCGAGAAGTGCCGGCTCATCGAGTTCCACGGCGGCCGCTGCCACTTCGTGGACGACCCGCGCCGGATGTACGAGGAGGCCGCGCGCCTGGCGGGGGAGACCGGCGGCCACTACATGGACCAGTTCACCTACGCCGAGCGGGCCACGGACTGGCGGGGCAACAACAACATCGCCGAGTCGATCTTCCGTCAGCTGCGGATGGAACGCTTCCCGGTGCCCGCGTGGATCGTCGCGACCGCCGGTACCGGAGGCACCTCGGCGACCCTCGCGCGCTACGTCCACTACATGCAGTTCGACACCCGGATCTGCGTCGCCGACCCGGAGAACTCCGTCTTCTTCGACGGCTGGACCACCGGCGAGCCCGAGCCGGTCTGTGAGGGCGGCTCCCGGATCGAAGGCATCGGACGGCCCCGGATGGAGCCCAGCTTCCTGCCCGGCGCGGTGGACCGGATGATGAAGGTGCCGGACGCGGCGAGCGTCGCGGCGGTGCGCGCCCTGGAGCGGGTCATGGGCCGCAAGGCGGGCGGCTCCACGGGCACGGGGCTGTGGAGCGCCCTCAAGATCGTCGCCGAGATGGTGGCCGCCGGGCGTTCGGGCAGCGTGGTGACCCTGCTGTGCGACCCGGGTGACCGCTACCTCGACAAGTACTACTCGGACGCCTGGCTCGCCGGGCAGGGGCTGGAGATCGGTCCGTACACCGAGGTGCTGGAGCGGGTGCTGGCCGGCGGCGCCTGGCCGGACTGACCCGGACCGCGCCCCGCC
>NZ_JACADT010000864.1:0-2435 GCF_013421635.1 Streptomyces sp. UH6
CCGGATCGACGCCGGGCAGGGGCTGACGCGGCTGCTGCCGTGGGCGTCCGGGGAGGCGGCCCGGCTCGAGGAGCTGGCGCCGGAGCGTCTGGAGGTGCCGTCCGGTTCACGGATCAGGGTCGACTACGCCGACCCCGAGCGGCCGGTGCTGGCGGTGAAGCTCCAGGAGATGTTCGGGTCCGCCGGGTCGCCCTCGGTGGCGGGCGTGCCG
Organism: Streptomyces sp. UH6; assembly: GCF_013421635.1. Lineage (NCBI taxonomy): Bacteria > Bacillati > Actinomycetota > Actinomycetes > Kitasatosporales > Streptomycetaceae > Streptomyces > Streptomyces sp. UH6. The sequence goes on from NZ_JACADT010000864.1 coordinate 212, forward strand.
GTGCTGGTGCACCTGCTGTCACCGGCCGGACGGCCCGTCGCGGTCACCGCCGACCTCGCCTCGTTCTGGCGGGACGGCTACCGGGGCGTGCGGGCGGAGCTGCGGGGGCGGTATCCCCGGCATCCGTGGCCCGAGGATCCGGCGACGGCCGTGCCCACCCGGCACACCAACGCCCGGCTGCGGCGGGAAGGCGGCTGACGGAGCCGTCGCACGCGACCGGGGCCGGGTCCCCCGTGGGAGACCCGGCCCCGGTGTGATGCAAGGGCGCGGTCAGAGCGTGCCGGTGACCTCGCCGACGGTGCCGTCCCCGGTGGCCTCCACCGTCAGCTCCACGGTGAGGGTGCCCGCTCCCGGCGTGTCCACGAGCAGCAGGTAGGTGCCGGCCGTGTCGCCCGCGAACAGGGTGGGCAGGGTCAGCACCCCGTCGGCGTCGGCGGTGAGCCCGATGGTGCGCAGCGGCGCGCCGTCGGGGTTCTCGGGGTCCTCGAAGTAGGGCCCCTTGTCGTTCTGGGTGGTGTCCTCGGCCGACCTGATCAGCGTGACGGTGGCGCCCACCTTGGCCGCGGGCACGCCGCCTCGGGTGGCCTCGACGGTGATCTTCCCGGCGAACTCCCCGCCGACCGGGCACACCAGGGGCTCGCCCTCGGCGAGGGTCAGCTTGTCCGCGGTGCGGACGGTGACGACGCCGTCCCACTCGGCCGCCGTGACGTCACGGCCGACGACGGTGGCGCGGACCACGAAGGCGCCGGTCCTCTCCCCGGCCACCAGCGTGGGCGCCGTGGCGACACCACTGCCGTCGGTCTGCACGGTGGCGACGGTCTCGCCTCCCTCGAAGGCCGTGCCGGTGCCGCCGACGACGGTGAACCGGATCCGCACCTTGGCGACGCCCGCCCCGCCGGAGGTCTCCGCGCGGACCGCGATCTCCTCGTCGAAGGACGTCCCGGCCGTCGCGCTGAGCGAGCCGCCCGCCGTGCGCTCCAGGCTCCGCACCGAGTCGGTGGGCGTCTGGCCCGCCGGAGGGTCGGTGGCGGGCGGGGACGTCGTGCCGCCACCACCGGCGGGTGCGTCGGACCCGCCGCCACCGCTGCCGCTGCCGTTGCCGCCGCCACTGCCCGCGCCCGGCCCCGTGGAGGGCGGCGCCGACGGCGAGGTGGGCGTGACGACGTGGTCGTCGTTGCGGTGGACCGGCAGGGTGCCGGTGCCGTCGGGGATCTCCTGGACGCCGTTGCGGAAGGTCTCCATCCACCGCAGCACCGTGTTGAGGTAGTCGCGGGAGTTGTTGTAGCTGAGGATCGCCCGTTCGAGGTCCGCGCGTTCGGCGAGGTTCCAGTTGTAACGGCACAGGTAGTGCCCGGCGGCCAGTGCGGCGTCGTAGACGTTGTTGGGGTCCTTGGCCCCGTCCCCGTTGCCGTCCTTGCCCGCCCACTCCCAGGTCGACGGGATGAACTGCATCGGGCCCACGGCGCGGTCGTAGGTCGCGTCGCCGTCGAAGGCGCCGTTGTCGGTGTCGCGGATGTGCGCGAATCCCTCGCCGTTGAGGGCCGGGCCGACGATGGGCGAGGTGGTGTTGCCGGAGGCGTCGACGCGGCCGCCGCGGGCCTGACCGGACTCCACCTGCCCGATGGCGGCGAGGAGTTGCCACGGCAGGTTGCAGCCGGGCTTGGCCTGGTTCAGGGTCGCCTCGGCCTTCTTGTAGGCGTCGAGGACGGTCGCCGGTATGCCGGATTCGCCGCCGGCGTCGCTGCCGCTGCCGCCGGCCGGGGAGTTCAGCGGCGGGAGGTCCGTGTAGTACGAGTCGTCGCCCGGGCTCTCGGCGAGGTCGGGAATCGGCTGGGAATCGCCGGTCTCCGATCTGGGCCTCTCGGCCACTCCCGGCGCCTGCGAAGCGGTCAGCGCCGCGACCGCGATCGCGGCCACCGCCGTGGTCGCCGCTCCCCTGCGCAGATGCCTGCCGATATGCGCCGCCATCGAGCGTTCCCTCCCTGGACGACCGACTTCTGGTCCCTCGGTCCGCCTGGCGGACAGAGATTCGATACCGCAATCAGGTGACCCTACGACAACTTGCGCCGCCCGCACACCTGTTGCTGTCCGATATCGGGCGATTGGCGACGACTTCGGTGCGGACCCGCGTGCGGAATTCGGACGCGGTCCCGGGCGGGGAACCGGCGACGCGGTCATCGGCGTCCCTTCCCACCGCGGGCGTGGTCCTGGCCGCGCCGTCGTG
>NZ_JACADT010000865.1:0-2434 GCF_013421635.1 Streptomyces sp. UH6
GGCGGGGCGACCGGGTCCCGGGGCCGACTTCGGCCGGCGCCGGTCAGCCGGTTCCGTCCAGGTGGACGGACCAGTCCTGCTCGGCGCCCGGCTTGCCGTGCAGGTCGGGGACGCGCTGGAGCCATCCGGGGCGTCCCCGGCGGCTCTTCTCACGGCGGGCGTGCTCCTCCGCGGCGAGCTGGTCGCCGCTGGGGAAGTCGGTGGGCAGCCAGGCGGCCGAGGAGGCTGCGCGGGCGGTCAGCCAGTCGGCGTAGGCGTCGCGGACCGCCTGCGGGTCCGCGAAGCCCGGCTCGTCGGCCAGCCACTCGTCCGGCACCTCGGCGACCACCTCGCGCAGCAGTTCCTCGGTGACCCGGGGCGCCAGCTCCGAGTCGGCGGCCCGGGTGTCCGGGGCGTACCGGCCCAGGGCGTGGTGGCGGAGGTCGTACACCTTGTCCGGGGCGGTCCCGTCCCAGCGGTGGTGGAAGACCAGGGCCGCGCCGTGGTCGATCAGCCACAGCCGGGCGGGGGCGGTGCCGCGGGTGGGCCACACCATCAGGTTGGAGCTGTGCACCGTGCGGTCGACGTTGGCGGTCAGGGCGTCGAGCCAGACGACACGGCCCGCCTCCAGGGGGTCGACGCGGAAGGTCGCGGCGAGCTCCGGAGTGAGGTCGGCGCCGCCGGAGAGGTAGTCCATGCCGAGGTTGAGTCCCGCGCTGGCCTCCAGCAGGCCGCGGACCTCGGCGTGCGGCTCGTGCGCGCCGAGGGCCGGGTCGAAGTGGGCCCGCACCAGTTCCGGCACCCGCAGGCCCAGCCGGCGGCCCAGTTCCCCGACGATCACCTCGGCGACCAGCGCCTTGCGGCCCTGCGCGGAGCCGGTGAACTTGACGACGTAGGTGCCGAGGTCGTCCGCCTCGACGACCCCGGGCACGGATCCGCCGGTCCGCAGGGGCGCGACGTAACGGGTGACAGCGACCTCTCTCAGCATTCTCCCAGGCCCTACCGGTCGTTCGCCTTGCCGTTCGGGCCGGACCGGACGCGTCCGCGCCCCGCGGAGGGGGCGGCGCGCCGGGTGTTCCGGGCCTTCGGCACGAAGTGGGCATCGTAACCGGGCGGCCGGGGCGGTCAGGCCAGCGGGTCGTGGCCCCAGTTCATGAGCGAGTACCTCCAGCGGGTCTCCCGCACGTCGCCCGAGGGCCGCTGGGCCAGGTGGCGCCGGACGTAGCCGACGACCTTGCGCATGTGCCGGTAGTCGTCGTCGGTGAGGTCGCTCTTCGGGGTGTGCAGGATCTCCGCGATTCTGCGGCCCGAGGCGTGTCCGGTCGACTCGCCGCCGTCCTTGTGCTGCCCCGCGGCCTCGGACTCCGGGGAGGCCAGCCATTCCTCCAGGTCGGCCGGCTTCATGTTCACCAGCTCGCGGAACTCGGACCAGGTCCGCTTCCGCTCGTCGTCGTCCACGCGGGTCACTTCTTCTTCTTGAGCGAGGACGGCTTGTGCACCGCGGACCTGCCCGACTTCTCGCTGCGGACCTGGTACTGCGGGTCCTCCGACGAGGCGTCCACGGTGCGACCCGCGGCCTCGGTCCGCTCGGTGATCTTCTTCTCCACCTTCCCCTCGGTCTCGCTGCCATGACTGCTCCAGGCGACCTTGTCGCCCTTGTGCAGCTTCTTGTCCCCGTCACCGCTCCTGGCCATCGTCGGCTCCTCGCTGTCCTCGGCGGGCTGGGGTCGCACCGCTTCCCGGGTGCGGCCACTTCCCAGGGTGAGGCCTTCCGTCCCCGGTCGCAGCTCCGTGCGCGGGCGGCCGTCCGCTCACACCGGTCGCGCCAGCGGGTTCGGCAGCGGGAGGTAGCGGGCGTCGGCGCCGTCGGCCCCGGTCCAGCGCAGCAGCAGGTTGGTCTTGCCGGGCAGGGTCGGCCGGGTGAGCAGCGCGTGGGCCTCGGGGACGTCGTGCCGGGCCAGCTCACGGCGGACCGGGGGCCACGGGTCGAACGCCGGGTGCCGTTCCCGCAGGGCTCCGGCCAGTTCGCCCAGGTGGTTCACGATCAGGCAGTAGACCAGGCGTTCCCAGCCCGCCGCCCGGCCGGCCGGGGGCACCGTCTTGACGCCCTCGGCGTCGCGGAAGAGGGCGCGCACCGGCCGACCGGCGGTGTCGACGGCGATCAGGCAGTTCTGCAGGTGCGCCTCGAGCACCACGCCGTGCCGGTGGAACAGGTGCAGGACCGGCGGAACCAGGTGGCGCAGGTACGCCGTCCACCACGGCTCCGGGTCGTCGCCCAGCCGGTCCAGCGGGTTGCCGTCGAAGCCCTCGGCGAGGGCCGCGGCGAGCAGTGCGGTGGACCCCGGCGGCAGGTGCGCGTCCAGGCCGTCCCGGACCAGGACGGCCAGTTCCTCGTAGGCGAAGGAGGCGGTCCGGTAGCCCCGGTCGCTGAGCCAGGCGGCGCCCGCCGACCGTG
>NZ_JACADT010000866.1:0-2427 GCF_013421635.1 Streptomyces sp. UH6
ACCGCGACCGGCCCTTCCACCCCGAACGCCTCTATGAGGCGCTCGAGGACCTGTGCTGCGCCGCCGCCCGCAGCCGGGGCCGGTTCTGGCTCGCCGACCGCCCCGACACCCTGCTCGCCTGGGACTGCGCGGGCGGCGCCCTGTGCGTGGAGAGCACCGGGCCGTGGCTCGCCGCGCTGCCGGACGCCGCCTGGGAGATGGTGCCGCCCGTGCGCCGGGCGGCCGCCGCCCTGGACTGGCACGACGAGCATGGCGACCGCTGCCAGCACCTGGTCTTCACCTCACCTGGTCTCGACCGGGACAACCTCGAGCGGCTCCTGGAGTCCTGCCTGCTCACCGACGCGGAGTACGCGGCCGGCCGTGAGGCGTGGAAGCACCTGCCCCGCGCCTTCGACGCCCTCCTCGACGCCGCCTGACCCACCGCGACACCCACCTACGAAAGGAACCAACCCCGATGGCACGACGCCACGACCCCCGCAAGCCGCTCAAGGCCCGCCCCAACCCCCTCGACGCGGCGGGGATCACCTACGTCGACTACAAGGACACCGACCTGCTGCGGAAGTTCATCTCCGACCGCGGCAAGATCCGCAGCCGCCGCGTCACCCGGGTCACCGCCCAGCAGCAGCGGCAGATCGCCGCGGCGGTCAAGAACGCGCGGGAGATGGCCCTGCTGCCCTACTCCGGCAGGTGAGGAGGCTTCCTGCCCGCACACCGCCGTGCCGGGCGCAGGGGTCGTCGGCGCAGGGGGCCGCGGGCGCAGGGCGTCGGCCTCAGGGCTCGGCCGGTGCGTCCCGCAGGCCCAGGCGCAGGTGCTCCACGTGGTGCAGGGCCTGCTCGAGGAGTTCGGCCACATGGTTGTCGTAGAGGGCGTAGATGACCGAGCGGCCCCGGCGCTCGGCGGTGACCAGGTCGAGATTGCGCAGCAGCCGCAGTTGGTGGGAGCAGGCGGACTGCTCCATGCCGACGGCGTCCGCGAGCTCCGTCGCGGCGCACGGGCCTTCCTGGAGGCGGGCCAGGATCCGTAGCCGGGACGGGGTCGCCAAGGCCTGGAGGGCGGCGGCCACGTCGGCGGCGCCCACGGCTTCGAGGCGCTCGCGTGCGGTGGCGGTGGTCCTGGTCTCAGCTCCGTGGCCCATGGCCCCATCCTATGAGGACCGGTGAGGGTAACCCATGAATGCATGAATAGGTGTTCATGTGATCCTGTATGGTGGGAGGTGCGGCGCCCCTGAGGAGGGGCCGCCGTCCCGTCCTGCCTTCGTGAAGGGTCCCCACTGCGATGACCGCCACCCTCGCTCCCGCCCCGGCGGACCGGGCCGCCCGTCAGCGCGACGGCGGTGTGCCCCGGCGGCGCACCCGTGTTCTCGCCCTGCCCGAGGCGCGTTGGGCCGCGGCGGCCACCGCCTTCTTCCTGCTCGCACTGCCGCTGCAACTGGCCGGCGCCCCGGCGTGGACATGGGGCCCGCTCTACGCCCTGACCTATGCGACCGGCGGCTGGGAGCCCGGCTGGGAAGGTCTCCGGGCCCTGCGCGAGAAGACCCTCGACGTCGATCTGCTGATGGTCGTCGCCGCCCTCGGCGCCGCGGCGATCGGCCAGGTCATGGACGGGGCCCTGCTGATCGTCATCTTCGCCACGTCGGGGGCGCTCGAGGCGCTGGCCACGGCGAGGACCGCCGACTCCGTGCGGGGGCTGCTGGACCTCGCGCCCGCGACGGCGACGCGTGTCGACGACGGCGGCGGCGAGGAGACCGTCGCCGCCGGGGAGTTGTCGGTCGGCGACACCATTCTCGTCCGGCCCGGGGAACGCGTCGGAGCCGACGGGCGCGTCCTCGACGGGGCGAGCGACGTCGACCAGGCCACCATCACCGGCGAGCCCCTGCCCGTCGGCAAGGCCGAGGGGGACGAGGTCTTCGCCGGCACGCTCAACGGCACCGGCGTCCTGCGCGTGCGCGTGGAGCGCGACCCCTCCGACACGGTGATCGCCCGGATCGTGCGCATGGTGGAGGAGGCGTCCGGGACCAAGGCGCCCACCCAGCTGTTCATCGAGAAGGTCGAACAGCGTTACTCGGTGGGCATGGTGGTGGCGACCCTCGCGGTCTTCCTGGTGCCCTTGGCCTTCGGCGTGGACCTCGGCGACTCGCTGCTGCGGGCCATGACCTTCATGATCGTCGCCTCGCCCTGCGCGGTGGTCCTGGCGACCATGCCGCCCCTGCTGTCGGCCATCGCCAACGCCGGACGACACGGGGTGCTGGTGAAGTCGGCCGTGGTCATGGAGCGGCTCGGCCAGGTCGACGCGGTGGCGCTCGACAAGACCGGAACCCTCACCGAGGGCACTCCGCGGGTCACCGCCGTCCGGCCGCTGACCGGGTCCGGCCTCGACGAGAACGGCCTGCTGGCCTTGGCGGCCGCGGCGGAGCACCCGAGCGAGCA
>NZ_JACADT010000867.1:0-2424 GCF_013421635.1 Streptomyces sp. UH6
GGCCCTGTCGGCCCTGTCGGCCTTGTCGGCCCTGTCACCCCGTCGGCCGTGTCGGCCGTGTCGGCCTCGGGCTCAGCCCTTCGCCTTGAGGCCCTTCGGGTTCAGGTGGGAGATGTTGCCGCTCTCCGTGCCGTCCGAGGGGTCGATGACACAGTCGATGAGTGCCGGCACGCCGGCCGCCAGCGCCTCACGGAGCGCGGCGGCGACCTCGTCGGGCGTGGTGGCCTGGTAGCCCTTGCCGCCGAAGGCCTCGATCATCAGGTCGTGGCGCGCCTTGAGCGAGGTGGGGGCCGGGTCGGCCGTGGTGGAGGCCTCGTCGCCGCGGTAGACGCCGCTGTTGTTCAGGACGAGGGTGACCACCGGGAGGTTGTAGCGGCAGACGGCCTCGATCTCCATGCCGCTGAACCCGAAGGCGCTGTCGCCCTCGATGGCGACCACCGGCTCGCCGGTCTCCACGGCGGCGGCGATGGCGTAGCCCATGCCGATGCCCATGACGCCCCAGGTGCCGCTGTCCAGACGGTGGCGGGGCACCCGCATCCCGATGGTGTTGCGGGCCAGGTCGAGGGCGTTGGCGCCCTCGTTGACCACGTAGACGCGGGGGTTCTCCGCGAGCACGTCCCGCACGGCCTGGAGGGCGCCGAGGAACTTCATCGGATGCGCCGCCCTGGCGGCCTCCAGGCGCCGGGACATCTTCGCCACGTTCTGCGCCGAGCGGGTGGCGAGCTCCTCCCGCCAGGCCGCCGGGGCCGTGATCCGCCCGGGCTTGGCGCGTTCGGCCAGCGCCTCCATCACGGAGCCGATGTCGCCGACCAGTGGGGCGGCGATGGGCTGGTTGCTGTCCATCTCGTCGGCCGCGATGTCGACCTGGACGAAGGTGGCGTCGGGGTTCCACTGGGGCGCGTCGCCGTGACCGAGCAGCCAGTTGAGCCGCGCGCCGACCAGCATGACGACGTCCGCCCGCTTCAGCGCCAGGGACCGGGCGGTGGCGGCCGACTGGGGGTGGTCGTCGGGCAGCAGGCCCTTCGCCATCGACATCGGGACGTAGGGGATGCCGGTGGACTCCACGAAGGCCCGGACCGACTCGTCCGCCCGCGCGTACGCGGCGCCCTTGCCCAGCACGATCAGCGGCCGCTCGGCCCGCGCCAGCAGGTCGACCGCCCGGTCCACGGCCGCCGGCTGGGGCAGTTGGCGCGGGGCGGGGTCGACCAGCCGCCACAAGGAGGCCGCGCCCTTGCCGGCGTCGACGATCTCGCCGAGGACGGCCGCGGGGATGTCCAGGTAGACGCCGCCGGGGCGGCCGGAGACCGCCGTGCGGATGGCGCGTGCGACACCGCGGCCGATGTCCTCGGCGCGCGAGACCCGGAACGCCGCCTTGGCGAACTGCTTGGCGGCGGCGAGCTGGTCCATCTCCTCGTAGTCCCCGCGCTGGAGGTCGACCAGGTGCCGCTCGCTGGAGCCGGAGATCTGCACCATCGGGAAGCAGTTGGTGGTGGCGTTGGCCAGGGCCACCAGCCCGTTGAGGAAGCCCGGCGCGGAGACGGTCAGGCAGATGCCGGGCCGCTGGGTGAGGAAGCCGGCCGCGGCCGCGGCGTGCCCGGCGTCGCTCTCGTGCCGGAAGCCGATGTAGCGGATCCCCGACGCCTGGGCGAGCCTCGCCAGGTCGGTGACGGGGATGCCCACCACCCCGTAGACGGTCTCGACGCCGTTGAGCTTCAGCGCGTCGACGACCAGGTGGATCCCGTCGGTCAGGGCGTCCGGTCCGGCGCCCTCCGTCCCCGTGGCCTGCGCGACAGTGTCCGTCATGGTCCGGTTCCTCCCTGAGAGGGTCGCCGAGTTCCTCGTCCGCGTCCGAACGGACGACTGTATGCAGTATTCCGTGCGAGTGTATGCAGTATCCCGGAAGCGGCGGGGCGACGCCATACCGTGGCCGGAGCGAATCGGAATCGCCGCCGCGCGCGTGGGGAGCGACGGGCGTGGGGGACGGGCGTGTCAGCCGGCCGGAACGCGCACCGTCTCCACCCAGGACGGGGGGTCCTGTGCCGCGTCGCCGACGAGGGCGGCGATCAGCCGGCAGGCCGCCGGCTCCGCGGGCCAGGGGGTCGAACCGTCGGTGAGCACGACGACGACGCCGGGACGGTCGGGCCCCGCGAGGGCGGCCTCGATCCCCACCCGCATGTCCGTGCCGCCTCCGCCGCCCAGGGCGACCTGGTCCACCGAGGTCACCCTGGACACGGCGTGCACGTCGGCGTCGCAGGCGAGCACGGCCACCCGGTTCCCGCGCACCCCGACCTCACGCAGCACACCGGTGATCTCCCCCAGCGCGGCGGCGAGTTCGGCCTCCCCCATCGATCCGGACGTGTCGACGACCACGGCCACCCGGGGCAGCGGCCGGCGCAGGCTGGGCAGCACGACGCCCCGCAGGGC
>NZ_JACADT010000868.1:0-2417 GCF_013421635.1 Streptomyces sp. UH6
GACGCGGCTGCCACGCGCACCGGCAGGCATCGTCGGTCGGTGGTCAGGTGCGGAAGGGGCCCGTCACCTCGTAGGTGATGCCGCCGGAGGAGGAACCGGAGGTGCCGCGCTGGCTGGAGAAGTAGAGGCGGCGGCCGTCGGGGGAGAAGGCGGGACCGGTGATCTCCGAGGCGGACTGGCCGCCGACCCGGAGGAACGGCGCGACCACACCCTGCGGGGTGATCACGCAGATCTCGAGGTTGCCGCCGTCCTCGGCGACGTACAGGTCACCGGAGGCGGTCCCCGTCACGTTGTCCACCCCGGTCAGCGGAGCCGTCCCCGACGTCACGAGCGAGTCGTCGTACGCGAGGGAGATGGTCTGGGCGGCGGCGTCGTACGCCCACACCCGGTTGTCCCCCTTGGTGGTGAACCAGCACGTCCCGTTCGCGTAGTAGCACCCCTCGCCGCCGTTGAAGCGCTTCGTGCCGGAGACCTGGTTGCGCGTGGCCGTCGCCCCCGTCGGGTCCGGCACCCGCGCCCAGGTGACCGAGCCGCTGGTGGCGGAGGAGCCCACCATCACCTCCAGCGTGCCGGAGGACAGGTCGCCCCACGTGGTCGGCCGGAACCGGTAGAACGCGCCGTCGGAGACGTCCTCGGTCAGGTAGATCACGCCCCGCTGCGGGTCGCAGGCCGCCGCCTCGTGCTTGAACCGGCCCATCGCGTCCCGCCGCACCGCCGCCTTCACACCCCACGGGTCGGTCTCGTAGACGTAGCCGCGGTCGACCTCCTCGCAGGAGAGCCAGGTGTTCCACGGGGTCTTGCCGCCCGCGCAGTTGACGTTGGTGTTGGACAGGATCCGGTACGCCCCCGTGACGGCTCCCGAGGAGTCGAACCTCACCGCGCCCGCGCCGCCGGTCGAGCTGATCTCCGAGTTGGAGACGTAGATCCACCCGCTGCCGTCGGCGTAGCAGGCGCCGCCGTCGGGCGCGTCGTGCCAGGTGTAGCCGGTGCCGGCCACCTTCTGCCGCGAGCGGGCGATCACCCGGCTGGTGAAGCCGGAGGGCAGCCGGATGCCGTTCGCGTCCGCGGCGCCGAGCGCCCCGTACGGGCCGGCGCCGGGCTGCGCGGGGGCGGCGTAGGCCGCGCCACGCCACAGGGTCCCGCCGAAGGCGGCGGCCGTGCCGCCGAGGACGGCGGCGCGCAGGAGGTTGCGACGTTCCACGTGCACTCCAGAGGTGAGGGGTACGCTGCCCGGCCGCCGGACGACGGCCGGGGGTCTTCCTCGTGCCGCAGGGGAGCGTAGGAGCACCGCACGGACCTGCGGTCCAACCTGTCGCGAACGCCGCGTGTATGGCGGGTGACGGTGTGTCTGTCCCGGTGTACTCGAGTGCGGCGTTCTCGAGTGCGGCGGTGCGGCGCGTCCCGTGGGCCGTCAAAGCCCTTGTGTGGCAGGGGTGTTGAGCACACACGCCGTTACCCTGCGGAGTTCGCTCCGCACAACGCCCTGGTGGTCGTCCACTCGATACGGCTGGACCGGTCGGGCGAGGAGGTCACGGCGGACGGGGGAGTGCTGCATTGCACCTCCCCGTGGGACATCGAGCAGCCGGACCTCACTCCGATCTCGTACCGGTACCGGACCGACCTCGCCTGATCGACGGGCCCCAAGCGGGGACGGGCGGGCGAGGGCCGGCGAGGGCGGGTCGGCCCGCTCGCCGGAAGGCGGGGAGACACCGGCCGTGCCCTTACCGTGGGGGCACCGGAACCCGATGTCACGAGAGGCTCCCGCCGATGACCAAGCCCCGCTGGACCGCGTCGCAGATCCCCGACCAGACCGGCCGCGTCGCCGTCGTCACCGGAGCCAACGGCGGGCTGGGACTGGTCACCGCCCTGGAGCTGGCACGCCGTGGCGCCGAGGTGGTCCTCGCCTGCCGCGACGTGGCCAAGGGGCGCGAGGCGGCCGACGGGATCGAGGCCGTGGTCCCCGCCGCGCGCGTCGACGTGGCACGGCTGGACCTGGCGGACCTCGCCTCGGTGCGCGCGTTCGCCGAAGACCTTCCGTACGGGCGGCTCGACCTCCTGGTCAACAACGCCGGCGTGATGGCGCTGCCGCACCGCACCACCGCCGATGGCTTCGAGACGCAGTTCGGCGTCAACCACCTCGGCCACTTCGCCCTCACCGGCCTGCTGCTGCCCCGGCTCCTCGCCACCCCCGGGGCCCGCGTGGTCACCGTCTCCAGCTTCCTCCACGCGCTGGCCAACATCGACGCCCGCGACCTCAACGCCGAGCGCGGCTACCACCGCTGGACCGCCTACGCCCGCTCCAAGACCGCCAACCTGCTCTTCACGCACGAGTTGGCCCGCCGCCTCGCCGCGGCCGGCGCCGACGTGACCGCCGCCGCCGCGCACCCCGGTTACTCCGCCACCAACCTGACCGCCGC
>NZ_JACADT010000869.1:0-2415 GCF_013421635.1 Streptomyces sp. UH6
GCCCGCTCCGCAGGTGATCGTGGGACATGGGCACAGGATTCACCATGGCCGGGGCCCCGGGACACCCCTGTGGACGACGGCCGCTCGGGGCACGGGGCGGCGGGCGTTCCGCCACCCCGCACGGACGGTCAGTGCGCGGTCCAGCCGCCGTCCATCACGTAGGAGGACCCGGTGATCGTGGCGGCGGCCGGGCCGCAGAGGAAGGCCACCGTCTCGGCGACCTCGGCGGGATCGATCAGCCGCTTGACGGCGGTGTCACGCAGCAGGATCTCGGAGACCACCCGGTCCTCGGGGATGCCGTGCACCGCCGACTGGTCGGTGATCTGCTTCTCGACCAGTGGTGTGCGCACATAGCCGGGGTTCACACAGTTGGAGGTGACGCCGTGGGGCGCGCCCTCCAGCGCCACCGTCTTGGACAGTCCTTCCAGCCCATGTTTGGCGGACACATACGCCGACTTGAAGGCTGAGGCGCGCAGCCCATGGACGGAGGACACGTTGATGATGCGCCCCCAGCCCTGCTCGTACATGTGCGGCAGGGCGCCGCGGATCAGCCGGAACGGCGCCTCCAGCATCACCGTGAGCACGGTGTGGAAGACCTCGGGCGGAAACTCGTGCACCGGCCGCACCAACTGGAGCCCCGCGTTGTTGACCAGCACGTCGACGCCCCCGGCGGCACGCTCGGCGGCGTCCAGGTCGGTGAGGTCGAGGACCTGGGGTTCCACGGTCCCCTTCAGCCCGGCCACCTCCCCGGCGAGTTCCGCGAGGCCGTCCTCGTCGCGGTCCACCGCCCGCACCGTGGCGCCCGCGGCGGCCAGCCGCAGCGTGCAGGCGCGGCCGATGCCGCCGGCGGCGCCGGTGACCAGGGCGGTGCGCCCGGAGAGGTCGAGCGAGGAGGGGTCGAGGGGGGTGTCGACGCCCCCACCGGGGTTGCTGGGCTGCTCGGTCATGGTCCGACCCTAGGCAGCGCCTCTCAGCCGCCCCATGTGGTCAGCGCCCATACTTCCCCGTCAGCTCATAGGGTCGAACCATGTGGGGGCATCCGACAGCGCCTGCTTGATCCGGGTCAGCCCGAACTCGTCCAGTTCCGGCAGCGCGTCGACCGGGAACCAGGCCACGTCCAGCGACTCGTCGTCGTTCACCCGGGCCTCGCCGCCGACGGCGCGGCAGCGGAAGGTGATGTCCATGTACTGGCAGACGTCGCCGTTCCCGTACGTCACCGGCTGGAGCGCCTGCACGCTGAGCACCCGCTCCGGGACGCAGTGCACCGCGGTCTCCTCGAAGACCTCGCGCACCGCGCAGGCGGCGGGCTGCTCCCCCGGTTCGGGGATGCCTCCGATCACCGCCCAGCGACGGGTGTCCGCGCGGCGGTTGAGCAGGACGCGGCCCTGGCCGTCGAGAACGATCGCGGTGACGCCGGGCAGCCACAGGAGCTGCCGCCCGGCGCTGGCGCGGAGCGTGCGAATGAAGTCCGGGGTTGCCATGGTCCGACCCTATCGGTCCGTTCCGGCGCGCCTGGCCGACACGGTGCGGACGGCCCCCCACGTCCCGCCCGCGACGGCGAGCGCCACCAGCGCCCACTCGGGCAGGGTGCCCAGCGTCGTCGCCGGGGTGCTGGAGGACCGCAGCGGAACCTGCTGCACCAGCGTCCCGGGCACGAACATGCCGGTGCGTGCGGTCACCCGGCCGTCGGGCAGGATGATCGCGCTGACCCCGCTGGTCACCGGCACGGTCACCGTCCGGCCGTGTTCGACGGCCCGCACCCGCGACATGGCGAGCTGCTGGTAGGTCATCTCGCTGCGCCCGAAGGTGGCGTTGTTGCTGGGCACCGAGAGGAGTTGCGCGCCGGCCTGCACGGTGTCGCGCACCGCCCAGTCGAAGGCCGCCTCGTAGCAGGTGACCAGCCCGACGCCGGTGCCGTTCATCCGGAAGACGCCCGGGGTGTCGCCACGGCTGAAGTCCCTGCGGACCATGCTCGTCCAGGTCTCGTTGATCGCGCCGATCACGGGGCGCAGGGGCAGGTACTCGCCGAAGGGCTGCGTCTGCCGCTTGTCGTAGGTGTCGACCGGGCCCTTCTCGGGGTCCCAGAGGATCTGCTCGTTGTAGACCTTGCCGTCCCGCTCGACCACGCCACCGACGGCGATGGGCACGCCGACGGCCTTGGCCGCCCGGTCGATGACCTCGGCGGCGTCGGCGTTGGCGAAGGGGTCGATGTCGGAGGAGTTCTCCGGCCAGAGCACCAGGTCGGGCCGCTCGGCCTCACCGGCGTCGATGCGCTCGGCGAGCCGTTCGGTCTCCCGGACGTGGTAGTCGAGCACCGCACGCCGCTGGGCGTTGAAGTCGAGGCCCAGCCGGGGGACGTTGCCCTGGATGACGGCGACGGTGGCCGTACCGTCCTCGGCGCCCGCGTCCACCGCG
>NZ_JACADT010000087.1:0-11176 GCF_013421635.1 Streptomyces sp. UH6
GAATGTGAAGGTGATGCTGGGCTGCACCTTCAGCGCGTGGAACGGGCCGGTCCGCGGGGCGCGGGCCCGGGAGGACACCGGGTGCCCGCCCGCGAACCCGCCGCCGGCGGAGGCGGCCGCCACGTAGTCCTGGAGGGTCCGCCCCAGGACGGCCGGGTCGATCCCCCAGGCGGCCGTCCGCGCGACCAGGTCCTCCAGGGTGTCGGCCCGCGCGTGCAGGGCTCCGTTGTCGACGGCGACCTGGTAGCGGTCCACGGCGCCGAGCCCGGGGAAGGGCTCGTCGGTGCCGACGGTGGTGCGCACGTGGTCGTCGAAGACCAGCACGCCGCCTGCCTGCGGCTGGTGCAGGAGGGCCTGGTTGAGGATCTCGTCGCCCAGGGTCTCGTCGACGAACCGGCGGCCCTCCATGTTCACCAGGACGGCGTGGTCGGAGTAGTACTGCGAGTTCGGCAGGAAGTCCTGGGGCTCGAAGCGGTTCACGGGGGACCCGATGAGGTGTCCGTAGAACGTGCTCATCGCGGTGGTGCCGCCGGCCCCGGCCTGCCGGGCCAGGCGCAGGCCGTCGCCGACGCTGCCCGGGTTGGAGCGCAGCAGCAGCCGGTCGGCGTTCGGCCCCATCGCACGGGTCAGCTCGTCGCGCGCCCCCTGGAAGCCGCCGCCCGCCAGCACCACCGCCGGGGCCTCGTACCGCACCCGGCCGCCCTGTGCGGTGCGGGCCAGCAGACCCGTGACCGCGCCGTCGTCGTCCTGCAGGACCCGCAGCGCCGCCGTGCCGGTACGGCACACGCCCCCGGCCGCCTCCACCTGGGACCGGCACCGGGCCAGGATCGCGAGGACGTCCGTGGAGTAGCCGATGCCGAACGTCATGATGTCCGTCTTCGGCGTGTCGGAGACCCGCTCGCCGGTGGCGCGCAGCTCCTCCAGGCACTCGGCGTAGTCCTCGACGACGGCGCGGCCCAGGGACTCGTCCCCGAGGGGGACCCGGCGCCGGTAGGCGTCCAGGTCGGGCGCCGTCCAGAACATGCCGGCCGACAGGGCGGTGGACCCGCCGAACGTGTCCTGCTTCTCCAGGAGCGCCACCCGGGCGCCCCGCCGCGTGGCCGCCACCGCGGCCGAGGAACCGGCGATGCCGGACCCCACCACGACGACGTCGAAGCCCTCCGTGCGCACGGCGCTCATGCCGCGACCTCCTCCTGCTCGCTGCTGTTCTCGCGCAGCGGCCCGGTCCCGGCGAGGGCGGCGCCGAGCATGTGCCCGAACACCGCGCCCTTGCCCAGGGACGTGCCGGTGATGTAGGTGGCCCCGTGGAAGCCGCCCACGACCTCCCCGACGGCGTACAGGCCGCCGATCGGCTCGCCGTCGACGGTGGTGACCCGCGCGTCCGGGGTGACGGTCAGCCCGCAGTAGGTCGTCGTCATCAGGGCCTTGGCCGGGTAGGCGTAGTACGGCGGGGCGTCGATCGGCGTCAGCTCGCCCACGCCGTTGCACAGGCCGGTGCGCCCCTGCTCGTCCACGGCCGTCCCGGCGACGGCGGCGTTGTACCGCTCGACCGTGGCGACCAGTTCCCCGGGGGCGACGCCGGCCAGGCGGGCGACCTCCTCCAGGGAGTCGGCCTCGTGCAGGTGCCCCAGCTCCTGCAGGGCGTCCATGTCCTTCAGGGGGATGCCTCGGTGGGACTGCGCGCGCACCCGGGAGTCGAACACCTGGACGCCGAGTCCGTCGGGCTGGCCCAGGACGGCCCGGCCGAGCGACTTGTAGTCGATCGACTCGTCCACGAACCGCCTCCCGGCCGTGTTCACGACGATCGCGCCCATGTAGTAGGCGGTCAGCAGCTCGTGGAACTCCTCACCCGTCTCCGGGTGGGAGCCGTAGGTCGCCGCCACGAACGACATGTCCGCCATCCCCGCGCCCAGGCGCCAGGCCATGCGCAGGCCGTCACCGGTGTTGCCGCGCCCGCCGTACGGGATGGCCGCCAGCTGCTCCGGCGCGAACACCTTCAGCATCTCGGTGCCGCGGCTGAACCCGCCCGTGGCCAGCACGACGCCCCGGCGGCCGTACAGCTCCACCGGCCCGTCCGGGCCCTCCGCCAGCACGCCCACGACCCGTGCGCCGTCGGTCAGCAGGCGGCGCGCGGCCGTGCCCGTCAGCGTGGTGCCGCCCGCCGCGGCGAACGCCGCGTGCAGGCTCGCCAGGACGTCCTTGATCTCGCTGTTGTGCCCGCGAGCGGCCGACATCCCGGAGCTGATCGCCACCTCGCGGAAGCGCACGCCGTGGTCCTTCAGGAACCGGTGGGCGGCGTGCTGGTGGGCCAGGTAGGCGTCCACCAGGGCCGGGTCGTTCAGGTGCCCGCCGCCCTCCAGCAGGTCGTGCCGGAACAGGTCCTCGGAGTCCTCGATGCCCTCCTCGGCCTGCTCCGGGGTGCCGGAGAAGGCGAACCAGCCGCCGCTCATCGCCGAGGAGCCGCCCAGCGCGGGCTGCTTCTCGACCAGCAGGACGTCCAGCCCTGCCTCGGCGGCCGTGGTCGCGGTGGTCTGCCCGGCGATGCCGGAACCCAGGACCACCAGGTCGTGCTCACTGCGGTGCTTCATGGTGCGTCGCTCTCCTGGTCGGGGCCGGTGCACGAGGTGGGTGCACGGGGCGTGGCGCGAGGTTTCGTGGCGGGGGGTCCCGTGGCGCGGGGCATGGCGTGGATCGCGGCGCGAGGTCCCGTGGCGCGGGGGCCGTGGCGCGGATCAGGCGCGGGGGGCCCAGCCACCGTCGACGTCGATGCTGGTGCCGGTGATGTAGGACGCCTGCGGGGACAGCAGGAACTCCACGGCCGCCGCGACCTCCTCCGGGCGCGCGTACCGGTGGGCCGGGACCTGGTCCACGATCGGGCCGGTCGGCGGGACCTGGCCCATCATCGGCGTCCCCACGAACCCCGGGGCGACCCCGTTGACCCGGATGCACCGCCCGGCCAGCTCGTGCGCCAGACTGATCGTCAGGTTCGCCAGCGCGGCCTTCGAGGCCCCGTAGACCATCGCCGACGGCAGGAACGGCGGGTACGGGGCGCCCACCGGGCCGCCGGTCCCCGTGCGCCCCGCGATCGACAGCAGGTTCACGATGCTCGCGCTGCCGTCGTCGGGCATCAGGGGGGCGGCCTCGCGCACCAGGAAGAACGGCGCGGCCACGTTGACCGCCATCACCTGGTGGAACAGGTCGTCGTCGATGTCGGCCAGCTCGATCTTGCGGCCCTCCCGCTTCGGGGAGATGCCGACGGCGTTCACGACGGCCCCGATCGGGGCCAGACCCGAGGCCGCCGCCGCGAGCTCCGCGTTCACGGCCGACGACGTCAGGTCGCCGCCGAAGCCGAGGTGGCCCTCGCCGGGCAGGCCCTTCGCGGTGGCCTCGGCACGGGCGCCGTCGACGTCCGCGACGACCACGCGGTAGCCGGAACGTGCCAGCCGGGCCGAGATCACGGAGCCGATGCCGCCGGCGCCGCCGGTCACGATCGCCGAGCGCCCGGAATTGGACACCGGCTGGGCTTGCGGGCTCTGTGCGGGCAGGACAGGGGTGGTGGTCATGTCAGACACCTCCGACGGTGTGGTCCGCCTGCCGCGGGGCCGCGGACAGGGCGTTGATGGTGGGGGTGGCCTGCTCGGCCGCGTCGTCGACGCGGCCGCCGGTCCGGCCGTCGGCGCGGTCCGGGTCACGTCCGTCGACGCGGTCCGCGTCACGGCGGCCGTCGAAGTGGTGACGCTCGCCCTCGAGCGTGCGGTAGTCGCCCATGCGGGCCATCACGAGCAGCGCGACGACGATCGTCACGGCCCAGAAGACCGTGATGCCGAGCGTGGAGCCGCCCGAGACGTCCAGCAGCCACGAGGCGAGGAACGGCGCCGGGGCCGCGAACAGGAGGTTGGTGCCCGTCAGGGCCAGGGCCGAGCCGGTGTAGCGCATGCGGGTCGGGAAGGCCTCGGCGAACAGGGCGCCCTGCCCGGCGTTGCCGAACTGCGCGCACACCAGGGCGAAGGAGACCATCAGCAGGGCCGCCGGGAAGCTGCCGGTGCCGACCACGGGGAAGAACACCACGGCGGCCACGAGGGTGCCGGCCGAGCCCGTCATCAGGACCCGGCGCCGCCCGAAGCGGTCCGCCGCGCGGCCACCGCACCAGATCGCGACGACCGAGCACAGGTTGGCGATCGTCACGATGGTGAACGTCTGGCTGCGGGAGAAGCCGATGCCCGTCAGGTAGCTCAGGCCGTACACGCTCACCACGTAGAACGTGATGACGATCGGGGAGAACGCCAGGATCAGGCGCACGATCGTGGCGCCGTGGCCGCGCAGCACCTCGGCCGGCGTGCTGGTCGCGGCCGCGGCTTCCGCCACGTCCTCCCGGAAGACCGGGGTCTCCTCCACCTTGAACCGGATGTAGACGCCGACGGCGACCAGCAGGATGCTCGCCAGGAACGGGACGCGCCAGCCCCAGGACATGAACGCCTGCTCGCTCAGCGTCGCCGACAGGAGCGTCAGCGCCAGATTGGCGGCGACCTGGCTGATCGGCGAGCCCATCGCCATCAGGGCCCCGTAGAACGCGCGCCGGTCCCCGGGCGCGTGCTCCATGGTCATCAACTGGGCTCCGGTGGCCTCCCCGCCGAGGGCGAACCCCTGGACGAAGCGCATCGCCACCAGCAGGACCGGCGCGGCCACCCCGATCTGCGAGACCGACGGCAGGAGCCCGATCACCAGGGAGGCCAGCCCCATCGAGACGAAGGTGACCAGCAGGATCCTGCGGCGCCCGACCTTGTCCCCCAGGTGGCCGAAGACGATGCCGCCCAGCGGGCGGGCGAAGAACCCGACGCCGAACGTGGCGAACGAGGCCAGCAGGCCGGCCGCCTCACCCATCCCGGTGAAGAACAGGGCCGGGAAGACGGTGGCGGCCATGGCGCCGTAGACGGCGAAGTCGAACCACTCCAGCGCGGACCCGAAGGTCCCGCTGGCCACGGCCCTGCGCGCCTGCGGCGGCGCGGGTGTGCGCCTGCGGCGGATGCCGGGGGACCGCCGGTGGTCCTGCTGCTGGATGATGCTCATCCCGAAACCCCTTCGTCTCGACACGGAGCGAGCCGCGGGGCCGTCCGGACGGCCACGTCCGTGAGGCCTCCCCGCTCCCGGGCTCGTGTGACCGTAGTCACCTACTTGCGAAGAGAGCAATGAAAGATAGGTTTGTTGCATGGAGCGCAATGAGGGATTTCGCGTGGAGGCGGCGCACCGTGTGCTCGTCCTCGTCAAACTGCTGGGCTCGGCAGGCTCGTTGAGCGTCACGGAGGCCGCCGCGGCCCTCGACGTCAACCCGTCCACCGCCCAGCGGCTGCTGGCCACGATGGTCGGGGACGGGTTCGCCCGGCAGGGCGAGCGCCGCCGGTACCTCCCCGGCCCGGAGATGGCCCGGCCCGCCGCGGCCGCCGCCCCGACGCTGCGCGACCAGGTGCGCCCCTACCTGGAGCAGCTCTTCGAGGCGGTCAACGAGACCGTCCACCTCGCCACCCTGGTCGGCACCGAGATCCACCACGTCGACGGCATCGAGGCCACCGACCACGTCATCCGGTTCGGTCTGCGCACCGGCGTGCGCCTCTCCGCACACGTCACCTCGGCCGGCAAGGCCATGCTCGCCGGCCTCTCCGACGACGACGTCCAGGCCCGCTACCAGGTGGCCTCCAGCGGGCGCCGCCGACGCCCCCTGGGGGCCGACATGGACCACCTGCGGGAAGCCCTGGCCAAAGTGCGCAAGCACCGCATCGCCTCCAACTTCGAGGAGAGCGAGGTCGGTGTGGCCGCGTTCGCCGTCAGCCTCGGCAGCCACGAGGGACAGCACGCCGCCCTCAGCATCGCCCTGCCCGTCATGCGGTGCGGGCGTGCCGACGCCGCCCGCTTCGGCGAAGCCCTCGTCGCCGTCGCCGACCGGTACCTCATCGACCAGGGCCGGGGGCGGTGAGGGGGGCGCACGGCGAGACGGGGCGGCCGGGCGCGCCGGGGCGGTGTCCGGGCATGCCGAGGCGGGGTGCGTCGCCCTGGCCGTGAGGGCGCCGCACCCCGCCGTCGTGCGTCGTGTTCCGTCCCTGCGGGACCCTCGTCAGTCGATCTGGCGACCCAGCTGTGCCAGCGGCACCTTGTGGGTCTCGCGGGCCGTGGCCACCGCGATCGCGGAGATCACGCAGGCCAGGGAGGTGAAGGCGGCCGCCGGCCACCAGGAGTCGCCGGTGGCGGAGGAGACGGACTGGATGATCGTCGGGGAGAACCCGGTCAGGATCATGCCGAGCTGCAGGCCCACGGCCATGCCACTGACGCGGAAGCGGACGTTGAACATCTCGCTGAAGAAGGCCGGGTACACGGCGTTCGTCGCAGCGAACCCGAGCGTGATGCAGAGGAAGAAGCCCAGGTAGATCATCGGCACGTCCGCGTTCCCGACGGCCCAGAAGAACTGCCACACCGCCACGGCGCCGAACAGGTTGCCGCCGATCAGCACCGGGCGGCGGCCCACCCGGTCGCTCAGCGCGGCGAACAGCGGCTGTGTCACCAGGGCCGTGGCGTACCCGAACACGACCGCCCACAGCATCGTCGAGGAGGACACGCCCACCACGTGCGTCGCGTACGTCAGGCCCCACACCGGCACCACCGAGCTGATGACGATCAGGAAGGCCGAGAACACCACGCGCACCACGTCCGCCGGCTGGTGCTTGAAGACCAGACCGATGGGCGCCTTGGCGACCTTGCCCTGCTCCTTCTGCTCCCGGAAGGCCTCCGGGTCCTCCAGGGCGCGCCGGATGACCACGCCCACGATCACGATGACCGCGGAGGCCCAGAACGGCACCCGCCAGCCCCAGGACAACATCTGCTCCTCGGGAAGCGCCGCCACCCCGATGAACGCCAGGGTGGCCAGGATGTAGCCCACCCAGATGCCGTTGATCATCCACGAGCAGTACAGGCCGCGGCGTCCCTCCGGGGCGTGCTCCAGCGTCAGGGACGCCGAGCCGGAGGCCTCACCGCCCACCGACAGGCCCTGGAACAGGCGCAGCGTGATCAACACGGCCGGCGCCCACATGCCGATCGTGGCGTACGAGGGAAGGCAGCCGATGAGGAACGTCGCCACGCCCATCGTGATCAGTGTGATGATCATGATGTCGCGGCGCCCGAACCGGTCGCCGATGTGGCCGGCCAGGAACCCGCCCAGCGGGCGGGCCACGTACGCCACGCCATAGGAGCCCAGACTCAGCAGCAGGCCCATCGCCCCGGCGTCCGGGAAGAACACCTGACTGAACACCAGGGCCGAGGCCGAGGCGTAGATGTACATGTCGTAGTACTCCAGCGCGGAGCCCACGAAACCGGCGGCGGAGGCCTTCTTGCCCTGACTGGGGCCGCCCTTGCCGGAGGCGCCCTCGCCGGAGGCGGAGACCGCGCCGGGCTCCAGCGGCACCCCGGTCCCGCCTGCGGCGGAGACGGATGACGTGGTCGTCGTTGACATGGTGCGTCGTCCTGTTCGTCGGGAGGTGTGCGCCGTCGCACCCTCGATGTCGGTGGTCCGCGTCAGTAGTCCGCCCGGCCGCCCGAGGCGTCGTACACGAACCCGGTCGTGAACGAGGCCTGGGGCGAGACGATGTAGGAGACCAGGTGCGCGATCTCCTGGACGGTGCCGAAGCGGTGCATCGGGATCAGGGACTTCTGGATCTCCTGGCGTTCCGGCGTCATGCCCTGGATCAGGGGCGTCTCCACCGACGCGGGAGCGACGGCGTTCACCGTCACCCCGGAGGGGGCGTACTCCTTGCCGACGGCCTTGACCATCCCGATCACGCCCGCCTTCGAGGCCGAGTAGGCCGCCATCTGCGGGTTGCCCTCCTTGCCGGCCACCGAGGCGATGTGCACGATCCGCCCGTAGCCGCGCGGCAGCATCAGCTCCAGCGCCGCCCGCGTCACCGTGAAGGCGCCCCCCAGATTGAGGTCCACGATCCGCTCGAACGTCTCCTGCGACGTCTCCACCGTCGCGGCCACCGGCCCGAGGATCCCCGCACAGTTCACGACGATCTCGACCGACCCGAACGTCTCCTCGGCGCCCTTCAGCGCCGACTCCACCGACGCGACGTCCGTGACGTCCACCGCGCCCGTCATGCCCGCCACCTCGTCGTTCCACGAGGCCGACGGCAGGTCCAGGGCCAGCGTCTTGACCCCCTGCGCGCGCAGCGTCTCCACGATCGCGGAACCCATGCCGCTCGAGGCGCCGATGACGACCGCGTGCTGCTCGGCCGGAGCCCCGCCGCCCTTCGGGCCCAGGCCGCCCGGCTCGCGCTGCTGCTGGTCTGCCACCATGGTTGCTCTCCCTGCGTGAACGTCGTCGTCCGCTGTCCGGCGGGGCGCCCCTGCCCTCGCCGTGGTGTGACGGTAGGCACACTTGCGCTGGCGGCAAAGAGTTCGCGTACAAGTTGCACACCACGCAACAAGCCCATGGCGACACCGACAGTGTCACCCCCTGCCCGCCTCCTTCTCCGGGCGCCCGTCTCCGCCTCCCAGCCGACGCGGAGACGGGAAGTACCGTGACCACCCGAGAGGTCCGGTACAGACCGCTGCCGGGTACCGGACGCACACCCCCGGCACGCCGGCGGACGCACAGAAGGAGGCCAACCCGTGTCACCACAAGGCATGGCGGGACCGGTGAAGCCCGGCGAGCTGTTGTCCGAGCCCGAGGTGGCGCTCCTGACCCGTGCGCTCTCCGAGTGGGGCGGCCCCGCGCACTGCAGCCCCCAACTCGCCGTCGGCATGGGCTTCACCGGCACGCAGGACCTGTACGACCAGTGCCGAAGGCTCCGACAGGCTCTCGGCGACAACACCCCCCTCACCGCGGCGGACTGGGCGCGGACGCTTCTGGCCACCGAGATCGTCTTCGTCAGCGACCTCGCCGGCTCAGGCGTCGAATGGCCGACAACCACGGGCCGCGACGAGGCGGAGACGCTCCAGCTCCTCCGAGCGATCCAACGCAAACTGGCCCCAACCGTCAGCCCCTACTACGGCAAGACACCAAGCGACTAACTCCTCGACCGCAGCCCAGCCTCAGCGTTTCGCCGGCTGGTGGAACTGACCGTCAGTGCTCGGCGTCGAGTCGTGGTTCGACCGCCTGCCGTCGCAGGTCGGGGTGGTCCGAGCGGGCTGCCGTCCCCCACCGTCGGTTCCGTCGGCGAGGGCGCAGTCCGGGTGTCTACTCGGCCGGGCAGTCCCGGCCGGGGTTGGTCTCGAACTCTTGGCCGCCGGCGTCCAGACCGGTGGCTGTCTTGCCGAGCCGGCCGACCGACACCTTCCCGTTGGCGAGCCGGTTGTCCGCGCTCTTCGTGCCGCCTGGTCACGGCCCACCTGCGCAAATTCACATGATCGCGCGACACGCTCTCTGCAGCCGTCAGATGGTGCCGGAGGAGGGTGGTCCGGAGTCGACATCCCTGGGGCGAACCAGAGCCGGGTCGAGGTGCAGTTCGTAGGCGCCGCTGCAATCACCGATCTCGGTGCCCACCGGAGCCCCACATGGGCACAAGCTGTTTGGCCCACCCATTCCATGGGGGCCACAACAGCCGGAGTGCTGCCACCAGTTCTGGCTTTCCACCTGAGCCGGCAGCAGATACGGAGCGTCGTCGGGGTGCAGAACGATCGTGTTTCGAGGTCCTGCGGACACCAGAAACCCATCTCCGTCGGGGTCGCCGACACAAGGGCCCCCAGGAAACACGGCAACGGGGTCGTCGGTCGGTACGAATGGCGCGCCCCAAGGTTCGGGTTCCACGGCGTAGAACCCGAGGGGCATCGTGGCCGGCGCTCGACGGGCGCCGTCTGGGCCGATCCGCCCGTCGAAGCCGGGTCTGCTCAGCGTCTCGGACATCTGCACAGCCCTGGTCAGGGGGCGGGAGCAGGCGGTGCACACAAAAACGATCACGGGGTGTTCTAGCGGCTCTGCGGCCGTGGCCACAAGAGTCGAGGAGCAGGTTGATCGTCCGTCCAAGCCGGCGCCGTGACCGACACGCCATGGACACGCGACCAGTGCGGGGCAACGACAAAGGGCGGGACCCAGTAGTACTGGGTCCCGCCCTTCATGTTTGGCACGCTCGCAGGTCAGGCGACTGATCGCCGTGAAGTCTGCTGCGTGCCCCCGGCAGGATTCGAACCTGCGCACACGGCTCCGGAGGCCGTTGCTCTATCCCCTGAGCTACGGGGGCGTGTCGTCCGCTTCGCGTTCGTCGCGGTGACGGGTAGAACACTACCAGCTGATCGCGGGTGGTCGTGAACGGGTTTCGGTGGGGTGCCCGGTGGCGGGTGGAGGCACTCCGTGTCCTGTCCGGTACGGGTGGAAGTGCGGAAAGCCGGGACGGGGGGTGCACGCAGTGCCTACTCTCTAGTTGTGGCGGGCGCTTCCGGCCGGATCCTTGTCGTCGACGACAGCGAGGTGATCCGGCAGCTGATCAGGGTCAATCTCGAGCTGGAAGGGTTCGAGGTGGTGACCGCGGCCGATGGTGCCGAGTGTCTTGAAGTGATCCATCAGGTGCGCCCGGACGTCGTCACGCTGGACGTCGTGATGCCGCGGCTCGACGGGCTCGGGACGGCGGCGCGGCTGAGGTCGGATCCCGGGACGCGTGATCTGCCTCTCGCCATCGTGAGCGCGTGCAGCCGCCCCGAGGTGGAGGCCGGGCTGGACGTCGGGGTCGACGCGTTCGTGGCGAAGCCGTTCGAGCCGGCCGAACTCGTCGGGGTGGTGCGGGGGTTGATGGAGCGGGCGCGGCGGGCCTCGTCAAGCGGCGGAAACTGAGACGTGAGCACCCAAAGGGGACACGGGTTGTCCGGATGGCGGGACCCCGCCGAATCAGGTCGACCTACCCCGCCCCGGCTCCCCTAATCTGGTCCACGTGACCCCCGTCGAGCTCTCGCACACCGTGCTTCACGCGGTGCGTTCCGCCGTGGACGAGGGCGAGCTGGCGGTGGCCGTGCCCGAGACCGTCAAGGTCGCCCCGCCCGGCCCCGGGGGCTGCGGGGACTACGCGACCAACGTCGCGCTGCGGCTGGCACGGCCCGCCGGGCGTTCCGCCGCGGAGGTGGCGGAGGTGCTGCGCACCCGCCTGCTGCGGGCGAACGGGGTGCGGGACGTCGCCGTCACCGGGCCCGGGTTCCTCAACATCAGCCT